>JBBQQG010000162.1:0-1634 GCA_038216175.1 Saccharimonadales bacterium (SeqCode) | reverse complement strand
CCAATGTACTATCATTCGTCATTTTCATATTCTGTGGGGCTTCGTGGGCGCCCAGGGGATTTTGACATAACTTTTGTCCCTGTGGTCCGATTGGGCGCAAATTTTGCCCAAGGGTCCAGAGGTCCGAGGGAGTGGGGCTTTTGGGGCACCCAGGGGATTTTCATACATCTCTCTCTGTGGTCCGATTGGGCGCAAATTTTGCCCAAGGGTCCAGGGGTTTCAGGGGTGGGAGGCACGCAACGTTACTGCGTCATATTTCTGCGAGCAGAAATCCGGAACGTATTATTACATCCTTTTTATTACAAACCGTAAGCGATATTCATTGTAATGTTAATTATAATTGCTTGATCTTACATTTTTATCTCGTTGTCAAACTCACAGAACCCTTCTGATATAATATACGGCACGGTTCCTTCAAACCATCGATAGCCCGGATCCAGTAGGGCATTTTTACCCATTTTCTAAAATATTTTTACAAAGATATGAAACAAATTAGACGATAAGGATTTATTATATTTATAAATAAGCATAATTACATCCGCATTTTAATTGAATATGTACCACGTAATGCATATAATGTACACTACATTAACTGAATTCTTAATCTCCAGAATACATACAGCAACGAAATGAAAAAATTCAACAGCCCTTAATTAATTAATTAATTAATTAATTAATTGCGTTGGTCTCATTCTTTCACTGTCTGGAAGATATTTCAGAAAATTGCGCAGAACCAAAGAGACGTCTACTTCTACTTGAACATGGACTAAACAATCATGGGTCATAAAACCTTGGCAAGGCTTGCGGCAACAACTCGACCACCTCTCTGCGATATGTCGCCTTCAAAGAGGCCCGATCCAGCCCCGGGTGGCCCATGTTCCATTGCGAGGTCCTGCAGACGCAGCCAGACTTGCCAGCAAAGATAATACACAAACGGCGAAAACCCGTTGGCAAAAACGAGTCTGGAACTTGGAATTTTCCATAACGCTCATTACATTATACGTGAAATTCCCCATTCTCTGTCTGGTCCGCCAGGCGGCTGATCAGACTCTCGATTATACAATAGATTTTTGAGTTTCCCGCAGTAAACGTTCTATTTCTAGATCTAAAACTACGACTTGGATGGCATTCGTGATGGACTCGGGGGCAGCGAGCAAGTCACGTGAAGAAAGCGAATGTTTAAAAGATATTCAAGATTTCTGCTAGTGCGGCGTATGATACACACGCACTTTTCACTACCTCGCGCGAGGAAATTTAACGCGACCTTTCGCATTTGTCATTGGTTCGACCGGTTGAATATAATGCATAATAATTATGAACGTGAAATGGCCTGATCGGTCAGGTACAATAATATAAAAATCGTCAGTGCATACACAGTACTTTATAAACGATAATTAATATTGGTTATTCTGGTCGTGCATGGAATGGGAAATGAGTCATTGTGGCGGAAAAGTTAACACGACCTAGATCGTCCTTGTCAATCAGGTAAGACAACTTTACGCGGTGTACCAGCAACAGGAACATACAGTATACACGGAAAATTACAGTATTTGCCACTGGTTAGACCGGTTTGAATTGGCGAGCACTGTATTTACCACGAATACATCTACTATCGAAGTACATATCGGAAGTCC
>JBBQQG010000161.1:0-6949 GCA_038216175.1 Saccharimonadales bacterium (SeqCode) | reverse complement strand
AACATTCAGTCACCAGTAGTAAAGGAGGTAGGCAGGCACATGCAGATAAACAAACGAGAAGACAAACAAAGCCACACAGAGACAGACAGACAGACCAACAGACAAGCAGACAGATAGGCAGTCAGACAAACAGACAGATAGTCAGTCAGACAAGCAGACAGACAGACAGACAGATAGGCAGTCAGACAAGCAGACAAGCAGACAGACAGACAAACAGACAGACAGACAGACAGACAGTCAGACAGACAGACAGACAGTCAGACAGACAGACAGACAGACATGGTCTTGACTCAGTCCTAAACCTATAGGCTATAACACGTGTATGTTACATGGGAATTCTCTACCTCCAGCATAGGCTCCTCCGCTGGACCCGATCGACTAGTACCGCCATTCCGATGGCTGGTGGATGACGCTGACCGAGCCGGAACAATCGCCGTAATCGGCTCGTTGGACTGTACGGCCACCACCATGGTCCCGCGGAACCGAGGCGATATTACGATAAAAAATTATTCCAATTCACTTCCGGTGGCGCAAAGGCATTCCCAGTCACGTCAGCCGTTCCGTCCGCCGTGCGAAACTATAAAGCAGAAAAATGGTCAGAGCTCGACGTGATCAACGGGGATTAATTCAACCTGCAACAAGATTAACAAGAAACAAAAAAAAGTGAGTAATCAGGCCTAAATGCCGCCAAGTTTCTCGCAAGTGTCCATCTCGGTTAAAATAAGAGCAGTAGCGCGACAGTGAATGTTGTCAATCTGATGCCTCACCACACCCGGCCAAGTGCGACCAAAATGAGCAGCGCGCACCTTACGCCTCACCAATTCTCCCACTCCGTAAGTCCGTACCATCTACCTAGGAATGCCGATCCGCACTGATTTTTCATCAAAAAAAAGTCGACAGATCGGTCAGTGGCAAAAAGCTTCAATATAAAGGTACCTTATTGTTTCTGTTTATTTTCCCGTAATGCTCCTCCCAACTGGGATACTCCCCGTCCAGACCACTCAAACGTGTGGAATCCGCCTCCGACGACTGAATAAAAACAAAAAAAGGGAAAAGTATCAAACTGTAACGGCGGTAAGGTAAAAGAACAAATACAGACAGTGTCTCTTTGACAAATTCCGTGTCAGCAGCGAGAGCCAAGGTCTTCCAAAAATCGCGCCATACAGTCAATGTATCTAGAAAGCAAAGTAGTCAGTGTTAAGCACAGTGGTATGTAAACGTAACCAGGTGAGAATAGAGAGAAAGGCATCTGAGAGAGAAGGCAAAAAACGACAACATAACCATCGAATGTCTCCTTTTGTGGAAAGTGGTCATGAAGTGACTAAGACACCCCGCCGTACACGCAACAAAACTCGGTTCAATAATATCATTTTCATAACTCCGAAAGGCTTTGCGTCTTCAAAGTTTGGTAGAAAAGCGCGATGACGCTGAATATTGGTATGCCGGTAGTGAAATGCGCGCGGTAGCCCCCCGGGGCAACCATTTCAAAACACAAATGTACAAGGGATGGTACCTAATTCCGGCCACCCCCCTTTTGGAACCTAATTCGGGCCATTTTTTATTCCTGCTTCACTATTTCCGACCTGATTCAGCCCACACCTGATTAAATCGAACAGCAATAATTCGACACAAGTCCAGAAACCATGTAAAGTATAGTTTTCGAAGTTTAAGTACTTATTTAAAAATACCGTAAAAAAGTAATCCCCAATATGGCCTTCGTTGAGAAGGTACTTTTTGAGAAGAATAATTTGATCTGTTTCAGGTAGAAAACCCGCACTTTGTTGACTACAGCAATTTCTTCTAATTATAATCGTTCGTTTATTCTCAGTTTGAGCTGAATCAGTTGAGAAGTGAAACAGCTATCAGTGGCCGGAATTAGGTTCCAAAAGGCGGTAGCCGGCATTAGGTTCCATCACTTGTACCAAATACTCAGTACATGTACAGGTAAAAGTCCGGCTATAAGAAAAAAAGTAGATTGAAATGTTTAACACCAGAGTTGTCAGAGAAAAAAATTCCACCGCGCCGGAGCATGAAAAATGTCGCTTCACTCACGGATCGCTGGACACGGGTGTAATAATAACAGCTGCATAAAAATGTGCCACTTGTCTACCAAAGTAGTACAGTAGTAAAGAGAAAAAAGAGACACTCGAGAAGAAAAAAAAGCAAACCTGAGCAAAATTCCATGCAAATCTTCCTGTTCGGTTCTTTGGGGACGTCTGCCGCCGCGTCACTTCATCATTGTTCGTGGCAGGTTGCTGTCACAGAAAGGAGACACTTATAAGACGTTTTATGTGGTGAATTGTACTGCTAGGTGGTGATTTGTGATTTGTCCTTTGAGGGCAGATATGTATGCAAATGTACCTGGATTTTTGCAGCTCCTGGAGATGAGCGGGTAACGGTTTGTTCCAGTCTGCCGGTGGTGAATCGCGTAACTGCCAGGTAGGGTTGTTTATTACGCTCGCAACGCGATGGCCGACACGCTTCTTCTCGCTCTGAACGACTTGCTTCTGAAGATGAGAAAATATTTAATAAGTAAAGAACGCGTTCAAAAACCGCATCGATGCCATGATTTGCAGTACCGTAACAACAAAAGTTCGTTTGTAATTTGTAACGAGGCGGTCAAGTCATATGAACAATGAATCAATTAATCAATGAATGAATGAATGAATAAATCAATCAATCAATGGATGAATCAATGAATGAATGAATGAATCAATCAATCAATCGGACAGCCATTCATTCAATCAATCAATCGAACGATAAAATAAAAAATTGTAAATCAACTTGATTGATAAATAAATAATTCAACATGAATCAAGCAATCAATATATCAATCGAAGCTTAACGTTCCAACAACATACCAGTGCCTCCGTGTCCAAATTTCTCTGCCACCGCATGCAACTCTCGTAATCTGTCTTCCAGTCGGTGCAATCCCGTTTCTCGCCCGTCGTAAACAATTGATGGAAACGCGATCGAATCACTGAAACCGGACAAAATTCAGTATTTTTTAAAGCGTACACTCCATCTAAGATTTCAATTTCGCGGTATGCAAACGGATTGAAAAACAAGACGTACTTTTGCAATCCCGGTATTCCTCCTTGTACATTTCGCATGGACGTGCCTAGAAAAAAACCATGGAATAAAAGCAGGTACAAGGGTAGGACGGAAACATTTCAAAGATTTATAACTGCACTCACCATCCAAGCACCTTCGACAGAATCCGAAACGGCGTCCACCTGTGCAATCTTTGCGGCGCTCATGGCTTATAAATATAGCCTCTTCCCAGTTCTGGAACCTGATAGAGAGTAAATATCGAACAGAAAGTAAATGAAAACCGTCCAAATTCACTGAAGTAGGATATAATTCGTCTGATCTCAAATCAACAAATCTACCGGAACCAGCGTCTCGTGATCGAAACCGACAACCGGCATCGGCCATCGCAGAAAACGTACCGAGATACGAGTACGCATGTGAAGAGTACATACGCGGATACGAAAATCGCATCGTACGCTCACTACGCATTACCCACTGTACGCAGTCAAATGAGTGGGAAGAAATAATACGTAACTTGTTGCATTGATTGTTTACTTGCACATATTGTACCATGCTTAATTGTGGCTTAAAATTTCCAGTTTTGTGTGGCTGATGAGGATCCCACATACGGAGCGCCCTTTCGCTTTGACTGTTTACCAAGCAGTCTAACATAAATCTCGCACCCATCCCCGATATCCAACGCGTAATTCCACGCCTCGGACAATAAGAGTTGCGACAACGGACCGGCTGGTGGATTTTAATTTCAAGCATTCTTTTTGAAAGCACAGTGTTTCTTGTCTAAAATTACTCGTTTGTCGCTGAAATGCCTGGTGCTTGTTCTCAATATCACACCGATCTCTTCGTTTTAGTGTTTTTTTTCTCGTTTGCGGCGAGTTCTTGCTTCTTTTGTGACTTGTGGAAGTGTCCCTGTATGAAGAAAAATACCGTTGTACAATGTACGGTGATCAGTAACGAACTATCGTTTTATAGCAGACTTGCGGTATTCGTCTGCCTTAGTCCTTGACTACTTACCCCGTCAAGATTGTCTATGATCGCGTCCAGTTTTCGCTCACGGTTCAGCTTAGCTCTCTCCATGATGTCCAGCTTGGCTAACGCTTGATCGAAGTTGTTCAGGATGGCAGACAGAGCAGTCTCTAGCTTCTTAACGCGAGCCTCCAACCTGTTACAAATTTGTTTTACCCTCATTTCGAACTAGTTAATACATGAGGAAAAGTAGACATAACCCGCGATCGAGACAGAATATACATAGCTATTCACGTGCACACGAGGTTCAGGTGAATAAAAACCAGGCGCCACAAACAACTACGCAAAAATGCGATGAGACAAAAGCAAAGCATTACGTAGACATAACAGTAGACTTTTTCAATGGAGGCAATATATTTTCTATCAATTTTGTAGAAAGTAGAAACTTGGAAAGCACCAGACAACACAAACAGGCACGAGTAGCTCAGTAGACCTAAAAACAGGTAGACAGACAACGAGACAACCAGACAAACAAACAGCGTATAGTATTGCAGGGGAAAGTAGACACAAAAAAAGATAGAGTGAAAAATATGCTATATGATGTATGAAAATAGCCAGGCAAATAAGCACAGGCAAAAAATCCCAGGCACATAGTTAAACATGTAGCTTCGTAGACATATGTATATATAGACAGACAAAAGCAAATTGTCGATCCGCGCTAGAGCCGCTATGAGATGCCCAGACAAATACAGGTAGCTTTGCAGGTAGACAGGTAGACAGATAGACAAGACGATCGAGACAACCGCAGATTATTTACCGTGCGAAAAACTCAGACAGATGTGCGGGTAGACAAGTAGACAAAACGATACGGACAACGGTAGACTGGCCAAAACCGCCCAAAGTGACGGTAGACAAGCACCAGGAAAGACATCGACAAGCCATAAATGTTAATAAAGGTTAAAAAAAACCATTGGCAAAAAGAAGTACTTACGCCTCATAATTTCCCCGATCTCCCTGCGCCGCCGCCAGCGAAGCCCTCGGTGCCTCGGGATTAACCCTGCCAAAGACCTCGGCGATCTCAGTCTCCGTATAGCCGCGACCCTTGAGGTCGTCCTCCCAGCGACCCAGCTCCACCAACGCCTTATGCTTTTGAATTTTCTCCTCCAGCTCCGTGTTGGGCTTGCCCTTCTTCCGTTTCCGCTGGAAGCGCTTAATGTGGAAGGCCCGGACGAGGCGTTGGAAGCCCTTCCGGAGGTAGTCAGACATTTCAAAGTCATTGCGCTTGTGCGAGAGGTCCTCCTTCACGGCGGCGTACGTCTCATTGATGATGGCCAGGAACATGTTGAGGAGGACGAAAAAGACGAAGAAGATGTAGAGGAAGAAGAAGATGGGCCCGTATATGCGGTTAGCGTTCTGCAGGGCGTCAAACTCAAAGTCACCCAGGATGATGCGCAACAAGGTGAAGGAGGCGTTGCCCACGTCACGGTACTCAGCCAACTAACAACGCAAAAAAAAAAACGATCGCGTAAATTTATCCACATTCATTTCATGTTTTCCTGTTAACCTAATACGTGTTTACCATCCTGTTAAATATGCTGTCATAACATTCAATAATAGTACGTATATGGTTGAATAATTCTGAAATATCATTGATGGTAAAGTTTAAAATCGAAGAAACTTCAAAGACGTTGTGCGAAATTTAAAATTAAAAAGTCCGTTTCTTTTTTACACACACTGTATTTGACGTTGAATTACTGAGATTCAGCAACTACCGCAAAAAGGTAAATTAACCCTGCTGAAGTTATTACATCATTACGGTAATGAGAGTACTCGCGATAAGTCATTTTTATAGTTGATTTAGAAGTAGATTTTTATGCAAATCAGGCGGTTAAATTCAAGTAGCAAATCATACAATTTACATTTCCCGTGTCGGAGTGTCAATTTCCGGAGATAGAAGATTATAATAATTCTGACTTGGACATTAGACATAAATTTAATGAAATATGTCTTTAAAATTAAACTCATGTAATGAATTAACGAAAGGTCAAAATTTGATTTGCACTAAAGCTAGCCATTTTTTGACAAAGATGGTCAAAAATTTAAGTGGGCTTAAATATCTAACGGTAATATGCAAAAAACGTATAACAGAATCGTCATTACCTGTGTGCCGAATAGGAAAAAGCCAAGCTGGGCAAAGGCGAAAAAGACAATAAAGAACATGATGGCGAAACTGGCGACGTCTTTCGCGGCACGGCCCAGGGTCGCGCTCAGCTGCATCATGGTCTTGTTGAAACTCAGGTACTTGAACACCTACCGATTGACAGAAAATATGTCAGAAATGCCCGGTTAATATATGGGATTCGTTAATTTGAAAATTGGTTTTTGGTTGGTTTGATACGGTTACGACACATTTTAATAATTTTTTCAGCATATCGTACGGCTCAATCGTACGGCTCACACCTTTATCCAAGCGAAAAAGACAGTGATGGCAAGAGTGTTGCTCAATGCGATCTGGTAGAAGGAGAGGTGCTCAAAGTCGGCGTATCTATCCTGCACCGACAAGAGTCTTTCGAGCGTCTCCTGAACCTAAACCAAAAATGAGCCGCACAATTATAATTTGTATTGAAACTAGGTTGTACGGCAAGGGACCATAAACATATTACGTAAGACAAAAATCCAGTTTTTCTGACCCCCCCCTCCCCCATGTAAGACAAAATCAATCAATCAACTGGACCCTTAACAATGTAAGTAAGATTCCGTTGACCCCCTCCCTCCCCTTCTCCGCCTTACGTAATATGTTTATGGTCCCTAATGTGTTATGTAATGTACTGTATGTACAAGGGCTGGCACCTAATTTCGCCCACCCCCTTTTGGAACCTAATTCCGCCCATTTTTTATGTTTGCTTCTACGTTCCTTATCTGATTCAGCCCA
>JBBQQG010000160.1:0-3896 GCA_038216175.1 Saccharimonadales bacterium (SeqCode) | reverse complement strand
AAAAAAAAAAAAAAAAAAATGTAGAAAGAAGCGGAAAACGCGAGGACGATGAAAAAGGGATGAAAGAAAATAATTACGACACAAACAAATCTCTTAGGTTGCGTTCCCCGTGGCTTTACGACACGTTAGATGGGATTAGGTGTTGGCCTTCGGGGCAAAACACTCGTTTTTCGTGGGATATATCGCTTTTTCCAGTCATGATCCCCATCCCCGTGCCGGGTCATCTCCCGCACAGTTCTTCAGCACAGTTCTCCAGTGATATTACGCAAACGTAAAAAATTACCATAATAAACAAACAAACGCAGACTTCTTGAATTAGTTTTCACAACAACAACAACAAAAATACTCTTCGGTTTTTTATTACAGAATCTAAAGTTTATTTTTATATTTTATGTGTGAAACTGTAATTCTGTATTTATTGGTTGTTTAGTTCGAAATAGTATTTTGAAACAATATATTATAAAAGAACTTGTATAACCGAGCATACAAAAACATGAAGAATTGAACGAAAAATGTTAAAAAATGTAGCAAGCATTGTAATGATTTTTATCATGAATTGAAAATTATATACTATACAACTTGATAGTATAATACATTTATAGTATAGTTTATATATATACTACATATATGTAATATATATATGTTATATGTATGTAATACATAAAATTGTAATTGATTATTATAAGTTTACAATTACTAAATATATTCAGTCTCATTTATATATATATTCTGCACACGATATACTATTACATATACATACTCGTTACTGGACATCGATTCTGCCGTTTAATATTTTAAAAAAATGACCAACTAAATATTACAATTATATAGTTGAGAGTTATCTCCTATTTACACTATATAACAGAGGATTTTTACGGTGAACAGAAAACGTTTCTCATTTCTCCTTTCAAACAGAAAAAGTGATCCCGACTTCCGACAACCGGGGGAAAAATCACTTTTACTATACGTAAGTGCAACATTACTCGCGCCTGGGCGGACAATAAAACGATTCATAACGTTAAAAAATACCACAGAAATCAATATTGATCGTGGTGTACCAAGTGAAATTCATAACAATGATCAGTGTCCCAGTGCTGATTAGCAATGCACGCTTCTTGATTGATTGTTTGATTTTAAACATATTTTTTTCCAATCTATACTTTATCAAGCAATCAACCATAAACTGCGCTTTACTGATCAACGTTGAAACATTAATGAAAAATTTGGAATTTTTTGATTGGTTTATTTGTAAATATATTTGTATATACTCAATTGAGTCGTTCAAGGTAATCATTTTGTTTTAGGCTCCTTATGCCGACTTCGTTATTAAATTGATGCCACAGCACATTGGGGTGCGTTACAGGGAGAAAAACCTTCTACTTACGACTAGACCTCCCCCATTTGAGAAAAACGGCTTCCATTCCATTTCCATTTTGCCAAAAATTTCCATAAAATGGGAATGGAAAATTTCCCATTTTACGAAAATCTCACCCATTTCAAATTCATTTTCCATTTCCCATCCATTTAAAAAAAGTCCCATTACCATTAATACTGTATATTTCACTGCACTGTACAAGCTATAGAAATCGGCATGTCAAAATCGATCAATTTGGACAGAATCAACAAATAAAGTGACCGAATGAACAATTTTCCGCACTTGATGACCCATATTCGACAGTTTTCTATCAAATTTAGCGATATTTTGAAAAAAAATTAAGAAAAAAACAACAAAAAACGTCAAAATCCCATACATTTTTAGGGATTTCCCATTCCACCCATGTCCATCCATTTCTCTCCCCTCCCGGCCATTGCCCATTCCATTAGAAAATGGGAAGTGGGATGGAAAATGGGGCCCATTGGGCCATCCCGTTTAAATGGGGAAGGTCTGCTTACAACGCAACGCGAGCCGGCCTTGATTCCTTTCTAGGTGTCTGGGACAATGATCTTCAGTTTTTCGTCGGCCGAAGGGGCTTGGATGATTCCAACATTTATAAGTGCTGCAAAACGCCGGCTGGCTATTATTTGGATTACACAAGCTGCTATTATATGCCGACACACGATCAATACTGGGAATATTATGTAAGCAATAGTAAATTAACATTTTTTAATGTTTTTCGATTAGCTTAATTTAATAAAAAATGTTAGTATTATAATTGATAAAATAATACTTCTATTTAATAGATAATTGTAATTCTCGATTTTTTCGATATTTTCGGGGCACTTTTAATATTAACTAATCATCTCATGTTTGAACGATGATGTGCACAGTTAATTCTATGAGGCCTTGCAGTTTTCGTTACTTTTGATGCAGTAATAGTTCATCATCTTACATCTGTCGCCGTTGTTATATTACTCGGCATGTGGTTTGCCATATTGTCACTTCTTTGTTGTAATTTTACGAACCTTAGTTTATACGATCGCATATTTATTTTGTAAGACTTTTTTATTGGTTAACAACCGTATGTTTTGATTACCTGGTCCATCTGCGGAAAAGATTTTCAGCGTTACGTTATCTCTTTGCACACAGGACTCCATTCAACACATCATTACATACTGCGCCAGTGGCTATGTCATGACTGGAATTTCTAAGAAATTCAACCCCTTTGATTTCGATGTAAGCCATCATTATATTACTTATTTATATTACTATTACTATATTACTAATATCAATATTAATAAAATCAATGGATAATAATAAACACTATAAATATATACAATATAATAAGTATATAATAATATAAATATATTATTAGTTTATTATTATTTATTATTACTATTACTTATAATTAAGATTACCCAAAATAAAACTTTAATTTAAAATATGAAAGATTCTATATTATTAAACACTATTTGGTATGATGTGGCATAATTTGTCAATTATAGTGGCATATCGAGTGGATGCAGTGCTGTCGTATCGGCTTTTTGTCCGGCGTAAATTTCCCGGCCGCCATAAGGATACCGCAAACCACGACACCGGGAAGTGGTCGCGTAGCGCGATCCGCCGAGGAGGAGGAGGACGACCTCGCCAATTTTATCCAAAGATCCGATTCGCAGTTCAAGGAAGCCAAGAAATCGGTCGCCATACAACCCGATTATCGCGTTACTCCAAGTGGCTCAAATCAAACGAGAAGAGCTTTTTAAGAATGTTTCACAAGTTGTGTTATTACTGGAAAATTTTCGTGCCAATCTTTTTGTTGTTACGTTCTACAGCGTGCGGTATTACTCTGTACGGTAATTGTTGCCTTCCTTTTGTAAATTGATAAATGCGCCAGTCCAAGCAAGCAAAATGAACTGAACGCTATTGCAGGAATTATCAATATCGATTCTGTCACTGGCTAAAATTTCAGTAATCACACGCATTAAAATGCATTATTTTATAGCGTTCAATAAACGTAGCCCATGTTAATACATCCATTACAATCATAAAATTGGGTAAGGTCACCCATTCATAACTTCAAATTACTTATCTACAACATACACAAATTTGATCAATCTTGGAATAAGATCTGAACGATTGATTCATTGATAATATAAAATGCACGATATTTTTGTTTGTAAACGTACCATTGATTGTTGATTGATCGCATATGTATATTTCAAAAGTAAACTGGATAAAAAAAACGGCGTTTACGTCAATCGGGAATGGTTACAAAATAAATCTCGGTTTATCTTATGGCACAGTTTATTAGGTATTATTTGATTAATTATTAACTACGGTTATTAAAATGGTTTTCACATTAGTGGATATGTTGATTGGGCATCCATACATTTCAGTTACAAGTACTTGTATATTCGTGTTTCCATGCACCAGGGAAGATAAACATATTACGTAATCAGAAAAATGAGATATTTGGGACCCCCCACCCCCCATCGTAATCAACAATCAATCAATCAAC
>JBBQQG010000159.1:0-2805 GCA_038216175.1 Saccharimonadales bacterium (SeqCode) | reverse complement strand
GTTAATGTATTCCTTGCAATTAGTCACGTTTACTTTTATATCTGCAGTAGCCTCAACACTAGTCGAAGCTGTTAGTTTTTTTGAATTCCATCACTTTATTATACCACTGTATACACTTATATTAATACGGTTAGATCCCTGAACACATTCCTACGACGCGGCGTAGTAGGAAGATAATTTAGATACTGAATGTAAACGCAGCGTTGACGTCTTTTTACATTATCTTTTTTATAATACATTTTTTAACATTAAATTATATAAATTGTTTCACGTACAGTAGTTTTCGATTAGGTTGTCCCATTTCTTTGCTTTTCTTTTTTCTTGCGCTTCTTCCAGATCCATTTTACATTTTAATTTCAATCTTTGCTATTGGAACAATGTGCTGTTTTTATGTCATTGCGACTATAGAAGTTGTAACATATTAGTTGAATAATTAATGGCTTGACTCACATTTGTAAGCACCAACAAGCTTACGCTTTACAGATAATACAGTATTACTGAACTATATTTGTAGTTGATGATATCTTATTATATACAAGAGATTCGATCGGTCGTGGTATGAGTTTGCACTTTGCAGGTCACAAAATGAAGATGGCGGGGTAAAAATTGAAAGGAACAAATATCACCATTTTTCCCACCGGAAAAATCCCAAAATAAACCACCCGGCTGCAGGTGTATGTATAATGAAGTAGCATGGGGGCTTTGGACTTTGTTACACTTTACACTGCCCAATTACTACAAGGTCACAAAATTAGTTAAGCAATTAATCCAGCCGCGACTCGGGAACTGTTAACGAAACTTCGCCCGAGGTGTGCCGCGGTCTTTCCAACTGCGACGCCGCGACTTCGTTCTGTAAATGGTACGAAGAATGTGTCCATTAATAGACGGTGGCTTTCAGTTATTAATAGTTTTAAGTATATTAATATAACCTATGATATCGGATTAGGTAATTTATATAAAGTAGATCTGCGGTGTATGTACTGGAAAAAAAACCAAAATTGCATACTCACTTGTGTTGAGGCCGTAGCAGCAGCGCGCAAACTGGACGGTTCCGCAGAGTCGCTCACAGCTGTAGGAGCAGCGCAACTGGCACTGGGTTCTGCCGGGAGAGCGCGCGGTGGCCTTGCTGGTCGCCGAACCGCAGAGTATCAGCAGAAGCAAGAGGAAAAGTAGCTCGCCTGTAATTTAAAGGCTTTTCATCATTTTCAATTTTAGTTTTTAATGTTCGTCTCATTTTTTAAAAATTAATTTTAAATATACTTTCCGTTTTAATGCAATTTATTTGTAATTATATAAATTGGTTAACTGTTACTCAAATATATAAAAAACATTTGAAAATTATAAAATAAATTGTTTTTACTGTTTCATTATAGCATTAGATTAGATAATCCTGCGGTAACATATTTGTAAATACTTGAATATATTTTGTAATCTTAATACTAAAATCTTTACAATCAATTTAGTCGGTTTACGCACCTTTTTTCCATTGTTTTAGGGTGAATCGTGCACCACAACGGGTTGTTTGTTGCGCCATCCGCGACATTTTTTTGTCGGAAAGTCGGGTGAACGGCCGTGTGAAGAAATGGTTTGTACTCGCGGTGCTATTTCAGGCAACACGACGCGTTAAAATGCGACTTTGGCGAATGACACAACGGGAGGTGAACTAGTCGAAGAATGGACAGGAGTGTTTTTGCATTACAGGTACACGGAAACGAAAGAACAGGAGATCCCCGCTCAAACGTCATCCTTTTTATACTTTCTCACGGCCAGGCACCCCCATCTTGAAGGGCGTCTGCATGTGGGCGTTGCACGCATCAGTCATTATTAAGCCTCATCATGATTTAAAGGTACGGTGGCAGTATCGGGTCTCGAATGTGATCATTTTAACCCACAACAATTGACAATAAAAGACAATCATTCCGTCCTTATGTTGGCGTAATCCCGTCAGTCGATCAAAGTTTTCTTCCAAACATCACCTGACTTTTGGTTCTGATTCACTTGAAGCTACTAAAATTATCAGTTTATTCATGAAAAATGCAAACAAAGGCAACGTTAAAAAAGCCGTTTAATTGACAACCACAAGACTGCAGTTTTCTTGCAGTTATTTTAAAGGTCTTTTATCCTACTTTCCGGGCTCTTTTCGCAATGAAATGTGCACGATTACGAGTACAAATCAGAGTAACATAAATTAAAGGATTGCCCGGAATCCAGTTAATAACAAAATCGGTGAGAAAAGCTTGACGGGATTAGACAAAATTCGAGACTCGAGAGGCCTAGTTAGCTTACCTCTCTACCTACTGTAAAGATACGGGCCGTTCATTTGTTTTTGCAGCTCATGATCAGACGCCCAACTACTCAGCGCGGGAAAAAATCCATTTGAGTAACGTAAAATTCCGAATAGAGACTTTGTATTACTGTATATCTGACACGTGATAATGGTTAAAGATATTTCTCTCACACGTAAAACTAGTCTGCGGTCGACCGTGCCCTCGTGACCCACGTGGTATCGTGGGTCCTGCAACCGTGCTACTTTGGTGGATTTTACTGTTCAGGTGTACTGAACCGAAACTGTTTTTCTCAAATAGCAAATGAACCGTATTTCTCTAAATTTTTTCCGATGACTTTCTAGAAAAAATTGTTTTTTTAAACAGTGCAATGTCAATAGACAGCAACTGAGCATACATGAGCGATCGTGTTATTAAAATAATGTTTTATATTCCTATTTCTAATTTTTATATTTCAACCTATTTATAATATAAATATATTTTAATATTCAATACTATTATTAACACAGAAATAAATATT
>JBBQQG010000158.1:0-1750 GCA_038216175.1 Saccharimonadales bacterium (SeqCode) | reverse complement strand
ATGACGTTTATTATAATTACTATCGGTTGGGGCTGGACAAATTTTACGAAGATGAGAATGCCGGCCGCCTGGAGATATTGAATGTGCTCAACCAGCTCACGCTTTTCAACAGCGATAATCCAAATACAATGATTAACCAGTTTTTCTTTCAGGGGAAATCAAATGAGCTCATACGAATATTCTCCAAAGCATTGCCGCAGGATAAAGCCAAAGCTGCAGAACTGCTGCCGCGGCTGGATATCACTAATGCCAACAGCTATAAAGAAGTATTAAAATAATGAAAGTCCTCTGCTGCGTTATTGCCTGTATTGTTTTGGTATCCTGCTCGGCGAAAAAAGTACCAAGCAATATTTTACCACCTGATAAAATGGGAATGGTGCTCTGGGATCAGATGGAGGCAGATGCATTTACCCAGGATTTTCTTTCAAAGGACAGTACAAAAAATCTGAAACAGGAAAACTTTATATTGCAGGAAAAAATATTTCAGAAATACCATACTGACCAGAAAACTTATTATCGCAGCTATAGCTGGTATACAGATCATGGCAGCGTGATGAAAGATATGCTTGATTCCGTTAGTGCAAAGAAATCGCGGGAGCGTGAAAAAGAGCGTCTGCAAAATTTGCTAAAAAAGAAAAAACTTGATGAATAAAATATGTAAAAATGCAGCGGAAGCCATCTCGGATATCCTTGACGGGCAGGTATTGATGCTTGGAGGGTTCGGTCTTTGTGGCATACCGGAAAACTGCATTGCGGCATTGGTACAGAAAGGAGTTAAAGAACTTACCTGTATTTCCAATAATGCCGGTGTGGATGATTTTGGGATCGGCCTGATGCTGCAGCAGAAGCAAGTGAAGAAAATGATCGCATCATATGTAGGGGAGAATGCTGAATTCGAACGCCAATTATTATCCGGCGAACTGGAAGTGGAATTGATACCTCAGGGTACGTTGGCTACACGCTGTATGGCCGCGGGTTATGGAATGCCGGCCATTTACACGCCTGCAGGTGTGGGTACAGAAGTGGCCGAAGGAAAAGAAACGCGAAATTTTAACGGGAAGGAATATTTAATGGAATATGCTTTTGATGCGGATTATGCCATTGTAAAAGCATGGAAGGGTGATCATTCAGGAAATCTTATTTATCGGGATACTGCACGGAATTTTAACCCACTGATGGCTATGGCGGCAAAGATCACGATAGCAGAAGTGGAAGAGTTGGTCCCCGATGGTGAGCTGGATCCCAATTTTATTCATACACCTGGTGTTTATGTGCACCGAATTTTTCAGGGAAGTAATTACGAGAAGCGGATTGAACAACGGACAGTGCAAAAATGAATTTGAAGATTTGGAAATGGGATGATTTGGAGATGACTCCCGGATTATTCTTCAAGCATTTTTCAAAGCCCTGTCAAATTGAGCTTTTAAGCATTTCATTAAATAACGGCTTTCAATTTGTATAAACTGCATTTTCATCTCCAAATCTTCAAATCATCACATCTCCAAATCATACCATGGCTTTAGACAAATACCAAATCGCTCAACGCATCGCAAAAGAGTTGCAGGATGGGTTTTACGTAAACCTTGGCATCGGCATACCCACGCTGGTGGCAAATTATATTCCGGAAGGAATGGACGTGGTTCTGCAAAGCGAGAATGGCTTGCTGGGTATGGGACCCTTCCCGGTTGCGGGGCAGGAGAGTGCAGACCTGATCAACGCGGGAAAGCAAACCATCACCACATTGCCTGGC
>JBBQQG010000157.1:0-1771 GCA_038216175.1 Saccharimonadales bacterium (SeqCode) | reverse complement strand
GTACATATTATGTTTATCTTCACATACAGTGCGTAAAACTAAAATACTTCGCCCGCGATACTGGTACATAAAATAACAGTATTATTACTGTACTTAGTACTGGGTACTGACGTACGCTGACATACACGAGATACAGTAAGTAACTGCACTCATACGACGGCACATTCACCGGAAAAAGATGAAAAATAATTCTCTTCATTACAATAAAAAATGTTTAACACGGGGCTTTGGACGTGACATCTTGCACATAAAACTGTGACAGAATTCGAAGATTCCACCGGTAAGGCGGCAGATGACGCCACCGTAAAAAGCAGAAGCATTCAAGCAAGACCGGGTTCCGGGAAGGCGGAAGCGATTGAACACCCATTTCCCATCAAACGATAAATCAATTGGGACTGGGACTGTGCATGCAGGGCGATGTGATGTCATATGGGTTATTTAAGGCGGGTCAGTCGGGGTTATTCAACAACGATGGTGGGGTGCGTAATTCGTGCTGCGTGTTTCACCTCCATGCATCTGTAAAGGCAAAAACACATCCAAGGGGTTAGTTAGTAAGACTGCATATTACCATTTTGTTAGACCATTAATAAATGAAACAACAAGGTTAAGCCAGAGTAATATATCGCTATGGTGTGTGGGTCTGAAAGGGTGAATGGCACTAGCAGTGAGCTAAGCGAGGATTGCAAATGTATATAAAGGACGATTGCGACATCCAACTGATCCAAGTGACTGGACGCCTCCTTGATTGATTGGTGGATTGGTTGCCCAAAATATCAGTCCTTGTTTGCCCAGAAGTCGTCTTGTTCTTCTTCCTCCGCATCCACTACGGCGGCTGTTTTGCTTTGTCCTTCGTCCTTCTCGTCTTCCTTTTCACCTTCGCCAGACTCTGACTTTTTGTCCTCGTCGGCGTCCTCTTTCTCTTCCTCACTGGCCGCTTTAACGGGTGCCTTTTTCTTGGGAACATCGTCGTCGCGGTCCGCGAAAATGTCTTCCGTTTCTTCCTCCTCTTCCTTTTCCTCTTTGTCCTCCGTTTTGTCGGGAATATCCTTTTCGTCCAATTCTTCCTTTGCAGACTGGAAAAAGAATCACTTTTAATTTTTAATGCTGTTGAGTATCCTTTTACAATAATTAATTAATCTTTACATTTGTCATTTATCACACAATTTAGCGGTTTTATAAGAAAAAATAAACTAAAAACGAAACAATCTCTAATTATATCAAAAATTGGTGTTCGAAATTAAATTATTATTCACTTTCGATTGTTTGAAAATAGAAAATTAACAAGCGATCTGATATTAATGATAAGGAGCGAGGCGCAGTACCTCCTGTTTCTGAAGAGTCTTTTTCTTGGGAGCTTCATCGTCTCTCCCAGCGAAAATATCATCATCCTCTTCTTGTTGTAATTCTGGTTCCGATGGTTCCGGTTCAGGTTGTCTTCTCTCCCTGGCCTCGTCATCATCCGCTTCGACCACTTTGACTGCCTTCTTTTTTGGCTTTGCGTCCTCCTCACCACCCGCCCCAAAGTCACCCTCTTCTGGTTCTTCTTCTTTCTTGGCTGGTTCCTCATCGACATCGATCGAGTCGATAGAGGCTTGGCGTTGCTTGGTTGATTTACGTTTTGTGGCTGATTCCTCGGCCTTTTCCAACTCGGCGAAAAAGTCTACCTCTTCCTCTTCCTCTTCTTCTTCTAATTCAGAAATGATGCAATCAAATAGTTACAGTATTAAAAACAGGTCAGGTCTACTTTAATCGCCGCTTAATACCCGTGCTA
>JBBQQG010000156.1:0-1859 GCA_038216175.1 Saccharimonadales bacterium (SeqCode) | reverse complement strand
GATCTAACACTTTTGGGGATAGCAAAAACTATTTTGGCATTAGCAAACCGACTCAATTATTTGCCGCTAATATTTGTTCTACTAGAACGAAGCCTGACCTCAGAGTTACAGAGGCTTTTAATATGGATAAAAAAATAGACGATGGTCTTCCGCAAGCAGGACGTGTTCAGACAATGTACATCAATGTCTTATCACAGTGGGCTGCTGGGGGAGGTGCAACTGGAGCAAACAGTGGCAACCAGCCCACAACTGTGGCCACTCCCGCTAGCGCCACTACTTGCTACGACAACAACAACGCAACAGGCGATACGCAACAATATTCGCTCTCTCAAAACGACGGCACAGGCATTAACTGCGCGTTGAGTTTTCAATTTCAGTAGCGCTGCACGCAGCGAAGCGGAGGAAGGTTGGGTATACCCCGCCCGTGGCGAAGCTTTACCCCTTGATCCGCGTCAGGGGAGACCCCTTAGGGCGGTTGGCGCAGGGAGACCGCGCACGCGGTGAGTCTCGCAGCGGTCTTGCCGGCGAACATGACGGCTCAGCCGTGATGTCGCCAGGCCATGGGCTTCAGCCGATGGCGCTGGACTTGGTATTCGCGTCAGGGGGCGGAACCGAAGGCCGAGACTTCAGGCCCGGGGAGCGTCAGCGACTATGCACCAGGCCGACGTGCGCGAAGCGTGGGTCGGGACGCCCTGGGCTTAGGAATGACAGTTCTTGCCATTTCATGCCATTTATGGCACTGTGGAAAGGAAAAGGAGTGCCCTATGCAGAGCATGAACATCTCACTGCCTGAGCCGCTCAAGCAGTTCGTGGACGGCCAGATTTCGACCGGTCGCTACAGCAGCGCCAGTGAGTACGTGCGCGAGCTCATCCGCGCCGACGAGAAGCGCCGGGCCGAAGAACAGCTCGAAGCCAAGCTCATGGAAGGCTTGGGCAGCGCTGAAAGCCCGCTCACCGCCGATGACTGGAGCGCCATTCGCAAGGAAGCCCTGGCCAAGGTACAGGCGCGAAAGCAAGCACGCTGATGCCGGTTGTCAGCAAGCGCGAGTCAGCCAGGCTCGACCTGGTCGAGCACTACGTCTACCTGTTCGAGAACGCCAGCCGTGCAGCTCGGCCTGACCGCCACACCAAAGCGCCAGACCAACGCCGACACCTATGCCTACTTCGGCGAGCCGGTCTACACCTACTCGCTCAAGGAAGGCATCAACGATGGCTATCTGACGCCCTTCAAGGTCAAGCAGATTGCCACCACGATCGACGACTACACCTACACGCCCGATGACGCGATCATCGAAGGCGAGGTCGTGCAGGGCAAGCGCTACGTCGAGAGCGACTTCAACCGCGTCATCGTGATCCCCGAGCGCGAGGAGTACCGCGTCAAGCTCTTGATGGGGATGATCAACCAGGCCGAGAAAACCATCATCTTCTGCGCCACTCAGGCCCATGCCCTGATGGTGCGAGACCTGATCAACCAGGTGAAGACCAGCAAAGAGCCAGACTACTGCGCACGGGTCACGGCCGATGACGGGGCACGGGGCGAGCAGTACCTGCGCGACTTTCAGGACAACGAGAAAACAATCCCGACCATCCTGACCACGTCGCAGAAGCTCTCGACGGGCGTGGATGCGCGCAACGTGCGCAACATCGTGCTGATGCGGCCGATCACCTCGATGATCGAATTTAAGCAGATCATCGGTCGTGGCACCCGCCTCTATGACGGCAAGGACCACTTCACGATCTATGACTTCGTGAAGGCGCACCACCATTTCAGCGACCCGGAATGGGATGGCGAGCCACAGGAGCCAGAGCCTGGCGAGCCACAGCCACGACCACCGGGCGACCCCGACCCGAACCCAGAA
>JBBQQG010000155.1:0-1880 GCA_038216175.1 Saccharimonadales bacterium (SeqCode) | reverse complement strand
TTTGACGCACAATATATCATGTATTTTATGTTAGTTTCACTAATATCACGGTGTTATAATTTAATTACAATAATATTACATCAAGGATGAGTATAGCCACAGCTCCATGTAATTCTACGTATCATACAGTTATATATGTATATATTATATAGTATATGTTTGTATATATTATGTTGAACTGCGGTATATCAAAGTGTAGTGTTTATTGCCAACAAACAGAAGTACTGTAATGTACTGCAACGTCATTAATCAAAATATATAAGCTTACTACTTTTGCGCATACAAGTACACGACTCAGTATAGCCTTTGTTAATAATATCAACGATATACATCGCTTGTAGTAATTAATCTGTACTCTTTTTACCGCAAACAATAAATTTTTCATCTATATTTATATAAATAAAAAGGTATTGCATTGTATTATTAGAACATTACACTATTATTTACTTTAAAATATAAGAATAGTAACATAATGTAATGCACGTAATCGCCAATATACCCTCGTTAGATACAGTAGTAAGTATGTTTAGGCGATAATTTTTCATAACTTCGCACTAAATTAGGGAATTTATTTATTGGGCTCTTTTAAAGTTGAACAACATCCGCCGACATCTGTCCCGGCGATTACGCATCAGGCTGAAATGTCCGAGGAATGTTGCGCCACCGCATCCCAAGCGTAACAGACTGTGTAGTTTTGGAGGGGCCTTTTGCGTCTTTGAATGAAAACTTGAAACTGTGTTCGTAAAATTTCATGTTCTTGGGAGAAACGAGTTCATCTGATACAGGAGAGAAGCGGCTCTCATGCGGAACATGTTTTGTGATGAAATTCCTTACGGTTTTCAAGAAATTAAAGTTCTACGACATGGTGTCAACTTGGCTGTACTATGGTATGTAAGGTTGTTTTCATCCTTTCCAACTTTCTCCCCACCAAACAGCTCTCTCAAAGCGTTTCCCTCAACGCTGATCGGCCTCTAGCTGTCGTCCACCTGTGGCACCATATGGCATATGGCTTCATCCATCTCTCGCGCGCGCGGTCTTCAACAAGGATCATGATGGAATGTCGTTGAATGAGTGGCAAAAACAGGTTCCGTACGCCGGGGCCAGCTATCTGAAAGGGATCGACCACTTATTTTTAAAATTATCAGACAGAAGAAAGTGTTCCTCCTCGCATTAGTCTGTAAGCGAATGGATTTTATCTGTCAAAGAATATTATATGACTGACCATAAGGACCATTTCTTCTGGCTGGAAATCCGGTATTTGGTCGTAAAATACAGACTATTTATGTATAGTATATGCGAAGATCGTGCGACTCGCGGTGGGGATAGAGTTTCATTGTGTCGCGCTCGAACTTCAAATAGGAATGTCGTTTATGGGTGAGAGTACAGTGCCGGGCAAAAGAATGGACAAAACTCCATTCATTGGATGTTCATTCAAGTTTATAGTTACAGCTAATATGGACACCTTTCTGCCCATGAACAATTCGAACCGGATTAATCTTGTACGTAAATTTCATTACGAGTACTTGATAGGTATAAACTAATCATATGTAATACGTATTGATAATACCGGATACAAATTGTATATCCGTAAAAATGATAACACACATAAACACATAAATAAATATGTATAAATACATATAACATAACATTGTCATAATCAAAATCCAGTCCGGGTTGTATTGTAGAAGTATTTTCCGATATTGTAGCGATATATTGTAACATTTTCCCCACAGTAATCGGTATTGTAGTAATAGTTATAACATTACAATATTTGGGCAATATTGCTTTTTTGGTAGAATGCGATGTTTTAAGTTTAACATTGTTTACACATTACATTACTGTAAGATACTCTTACTCAGTAATCTGTCATCCTATTCAAA
>JBBQQG010000154.1:0-1886 GCA_038216175.1 Saccharimonadales bacterium (SeqCode) | reverse complement strand
TGAAGATATAGTTGCAACGATAACCTGAGCTCATACGAATTTAATGCACGGAGTATTCATAGATTAAATTGGGTGGCCAATGACAAGATAGGTACTTAGATAAAGCAACATTTGTTCTGTAAATTCGATTCTACTTCAGTTCGTTTCACTCTATATTAAAATTAAGACCTCAAAACCATCTACAAATTTCACAAAAATCACATCTAACACGATTGGCGAGACAGATTATGCTGCCGCGCTTACGTTGTGCGCTTGCCTGCCCGTTTTTTTGATAAAGGCAAAGCCCCTGCCTTCATCAAAAAAAGCGGGCACTATTACGATACGCTGTTCAGAGCTATTTTAATCGTTCATGGAAAGATAAGTTCGCCCAGCAACCCATGCATCATCAATCTCTACCAAAACACCCGTAATTAAACGCAGACAAGACTCCACCGAAGGAAATATAGTAACGACTTTCGTTCGCCGTCTGACTTCCTTGTTAACTCTCTCCGCCATATTAGACGTTCTTAGACGCTTGCGGTGGCAGGCTTCAAAGTGAAATATAGCCAATCCCTCGGGAATATTATTTTCCAGCCACTCGCTTAAAGCGGGTGCAGTTTTAGCATATTTTTCTTGTGTAAATTTTAATAATCTATCCGCTTCAACCCGATTAGGTGCGTTAAAGATAGAACGAATATCCTCTGCCACCAAAGGTTTCATCTCTTTTTTAGGAACGTAAGCTTGTGCATTTTGCTGCAAATGAAACTGGCATCGTTGCCACATCACCCCTGGAAAAGTCGCTTTTAGTGCCGCTTTTAGTCCAGAGTGAGCATCACTGGTTATTGATTGGACTGCATGCAGCCCACGAGCAATCAGGCTATCCAGAAAACCACGCCAATGAACCTCTGCCTCGCTTAATCCAGTTGAGACGCCAAGTACCGTGCGTTTTCCCTGGTAATCAATTCCATAAGCCACAAAAACCGCACAATCGAGCACACAGCCACCTTGACGGACTTTTTCATACAATGCATCAAGAATCAAATGCTTATATTGACCTAATGCTCGCGAGCGCCACCTCGTGAACTCTTCGTCTAATAACTGGCTTGCCCGGCTAACCTGAGTGCTTGAAACCGTTAATCCACAAAGGCTTTCTAATACCTTAGTCACCTTGCGGGTAGATACTCCCTGAACATACATTTCAGCCATCGATATATTAAGGGCTCGCTCAGACCGAATGCCACGCTCTAAAAAAGAGGGATAAAAGGCGCTATCTCGCGTTTGTGGAACCGCAACCTCAAGTGCTCCGACCCGCGTGTTTAAGGTCTTTGGTTTAAATCCATTCGCATAGTCAACCCGGGTTTCATTGCGCTCATAGGCGCCTGCCTGTAAATAATGTTCACGCTCAATGAGCATCGCCTGGTTGAAAAGAATGCGAAGCGCATCCCCCATACCATCAAACCCATGCTCAGATATGGCTGTAACTGCCGCCTGAATATTGCTAGTATTTAACATCATGGCCATCGCTTAACTCCTTCGTGATTGTGGGCAAAACAAAACATGAAGTTTAATCGATGGCCTGCTCATTTATAAGCAAGTTTGAATTTACAGAAACAATGTTGCACTAACATTAAAAATAATAAAAAAAGTGCAAACAAACTGAATGCTAAGGTTTCTTATGAAGCAAAGAACATGGACATCGGAACAACGGTTACAGCAAGCGCAACGAATATGCCAGCAGAAACCATGGAAGCATTCCACCGGCCCCAGGACTCTTGACGGTAAGGAAAAAATTAGTAAAAACGCATATAATCATGTTGGGCGATGTGCTGAAGTAAGATAACTGGCCAAAAATATTTCTGAGCATAAAAGGCAATTAAATTTATTAATCGAATTCATCAAATAATTAT
>JBBQQG010000153.1:0-1919 GCA_038216175.1 Saccharimonadales bacterium (SeqCode) | reverse complement strand
AGGGATGAGAATCTGCCAGAGCAAGTTGTACTGAATCAGCATTTCCTTCGATTTGTCCTAAATCCGCCCCAGGTCCACCTTGTTCACCCAAATCTATATTATAGCCATAAATATCTGTATCTATACCCATCATAAAAACCTATAGCACTACTGAATATTAGTTCCAGACATATTTACAATTTGTACTAGTAATCACATAATAATAATATATTTAATTGAATATAACTAAATGGTATGCTACTACTGATAACTAGTTTAAAATTTACTGATAATTATGTATTTATCAGTTTCGTAATCACAGAACAAATAATTGAATTTAAAATAAGTAGAGATGTTAATACAGAATAATAACTACACAAATGTGCATATAATTTAAAAATTTATACATTTTGTTATTGTGTATTCCAAAACAAAATTCAAGTAAACAATGGAGCTATTACTTCGTTTACGTTTCCGAGAAGACGCCGAATCGACTCGGGATTCATCGCCATTTACGGATGTATCGACGTCGTCCCCAATGGTTTGGTCGTGGCGGCTGGCGTTCTGCTCCTGGGTCCCAGCGAAAACCGTATCCACGTCTCGGGATGACGAACGTCCGTGGTTATCGACCATTGCGACGAGTAATTCCTGACGCTCCTTCCCCTTGCGACTTCCTGATCCTTCAAATTGGTTTTTGTGCTTGTGCGGCGGCTGGACTGCTTCTTGGCAAAAAACACTGGTATAATCTGCCCTGTTTCCAATCAACCAATCTATCGATCAATCGAGTAATTGATCCATCAATTATCAATCAATCAACCGATCAATCGATCAATTATTCAATCAGTCAAAAAGTCGACGGCGCAGTACAGCGGGAATTAAAACGTTGTACCTGTCGCTCAGCCGTGATTTCCTCGTTCATTTCGTCGAACTTCTCACTCATCTCGTGCGCATGATGGCTGAAATCGATGACAATTGCTGCACATCGGTCGAATTTTGCGCTCTAGCGCAGTCGTACTTCCATCCCGCGTTCCAGTTCCCTCCTGTTCTCGTATGTTGGCCGTTTCGATTGCCGAGAGCGCACATTGTCGGTTGTCAGCTGCTCAGATGGCATCAAATGCAGCAATTTGTCCTCTTCATACTGGAAAAGTACGTATTCTGTCGGAAAAAGAACAAATAAATAAATATCAGCAATTTGCCTAGAACAAGAAAGAGTGACATTTAGCAATTTTAAAAAAAACGTTACGACATCCATATTTACCTTTTTCTCTACAAGATTGCTCCAGCGATATCCTTGAATGTTTCGGGTATAATTTTTCGTCTTTCGGGATCCAGGGATTCATGCCGAGAAACCATTTTGCTCAAAAAATATGGGATATTGAATGCGAAAACTTCAACGGCTCGCAACTGACATTGTTAGTGGATGCGCAGGCCCGCTCACACAGAGAAATAGAGGGTGAGTGGGGATAATAATACCTCCGCTGTATTACTGACATGTGTGAGTTGTGCATACTGTGGGTGTACCGGACACTTCAGGTGGTAGGGGTAATGGCGGTAGGCGTGCAAGTTGCGGGTCATGTGTTTTCTCTCTGTGCCTGTGGCACCCAACTGGGTGCGATGCAGTTTACGGTCACGTTGGTTCACCTGAAACTGCGCACAGCGCGTTGCACATACCGTACTGAAATGTTTGTGCGCTGCAACTGTGTCGGTGCGATGCACATTTATTTCATGAACGGTATTTCAATTGGAAATTCATTTTTCTACATCATTTTAATTGTTTATGCTGCTAGATTTCTTTCCAGGTCAGCGTTTGTAAATTTTAAACCCGAAAATTGGGGCAAAATTTGTAATAGTACCGCATATTTCATGCTACGTTTCTACCAGTAAACCTGTCTTTCTGTCTACTTGTACATTTACCCGCCAAATGGTCATCCTGATAGCGG
>JBBQQG010000152.1:0-1965 GCA_038216175.1 Saccharimonadales bacterium (SeqCode) | reverse complement strand
ATGGGTACTATTACAGGGATAAGTTTGGGAATCATTTGCCATCACGCTTACTGACGGATCCCGAGTTAGTGTACAGTAATCATGTAGCACATATTTGTACTAACAATTAAATTACGCTTTTTAAATTAACTATCATTATCTTTCTCGCTTAACGACAATCAAATTTTATTTTTAAACGAACTCCGATTATCTTTCTCGATTAATGAAAAAAAAATTGCCCGACAAACAAGACAGCTCCAGTCTAGAGGATGTTATATTTTGAAACTTCCGGTAAATAAAGCAGTTTGGTTTACACTAAACTCACATCTTCCGGGCAAATATAAACTCCGCACTTGAGCAGAAACACTAGAGTGTTAGGCCTGAAATCCAGCTCAACCGAGTTGAGGTGCTCCCCGATCCTAACGAGCGCTCGAAGATCCATCGTCCACCGAAGAAGACAACTGGCCCCAACAGAATCACCCTTCAAGGCAAACAAAGTCAGAACGCAGCGGTAAGTGTTGAGATCGATAGATTCCTGGACGATGTCAATGCCTTCCCATGTCGGATTCTACAATAACCACATACAAAACGTGATTTATCAAAACCTAAATACCAGCCACCTCAAGTTCAACGTACAGCTGAATTTTCGACGGGATCGCTCGTGAAGTAAACGTCTACTTCGGAACTCAGGGTAAACCCGAGCTGGAATGGGCCGCGAAGATCCAAAGCGAGAACGTCCAAATGGCGAATAGCCAATCCATGGATGTTTCTCACACGTTGCTGAAAATGCGCAAATTATATCCCCAATGGACAATTCAACACAAGCAATACAATCAATCAATCATTCGAACAATCGATCAATGGACAAATCAATCAGTTAATCCATCAATCAATCAACTGATCAAATGATGAATTAACCAATCAATCAAACAATCAAGCCATACAACAGTGAACCATACAATCAATCAATCAATCGACTAGCGAAAACTTCGTGTTTACCTGAACCAGCAAGCCGTCCGACAAATCTGCCATCGGTCATCTACAGGAAACAAAAGCAGTACACAGCGCCGTAAAACTAGAGTGGTAAATTCAACTGCAACCTTAATTTTGTAAATTCACCTACCGTTTATTGGATCATCGGCTAAATATTCGATCTCCTCGACACAGAAAAAATCTTCCGCCGTAGCTGACCGATATTACGGATGTTCATGCCATTCTCCCCAATCTCCTCAGTTGACAAGGATGATAGACCCGCTAGCAAATTCTCGATTGGATTCAGCAGTCAGCGTCGCAATTGCATGTGAAATATGGTAAGCCCTTCAGGAATGAGAACACAACAACAACGCCTGCTAAATGCCTACCAAAAGAATAATGGGGCTAACTGCTCGTGCTGCATACCGCTCCCCCAGTCTTCACTGCTGTAACTGTGACTGTTCCGAAAAGCACGTAACGGATTACAGAATATTCCAGACCACCAAACAAGCGGCACCCGGAATTAAATTGAGGGGGGACGATAAAATGATATCCGATTATGATTTTAACGGGGTAAAAAAATTAGCGAGATACACTCATAGCACAGTTTGGGAAGATAAACATATTACGTAATCAGGAAAACAAAATTTTTGGACCTACCGCCCCCATCGTAATCAACAATCAATCAATCAATTGGACCCTCTAACATTAATGTAAGCAAGCGGCCAAAGACCCCCTCCCCCTCTTCGATTACGTAATATGTTTGTCTTCCCTGCACGTAGTCCCGAACAGTACGAGTTTATCTCGTAACGTATCAGTGCACATGCTGTGCAATGCGCAAAACGACTTTTTAATACTGTTGCCAAAGATTTTGTATACTAGGACAAAAATTTAATTCCGGACACCCAAGAAAAGTAATGAAATTCCGGACAGTGCGTTGTGACAGGTGGCGCTGCGGTGCATGGTTTTAAAACGTTGAAAACTGTAGCGAATATGCCGGTACAGTACAAACTA
>JBBQQG010000151.1:0-2001 GCA_038216175.1 Saccharimonadales bacterium (SeqCode) | reverse complement strand
TAAAATCGCCTGGCGGACTTAAGCACCTTGCCTCGTAATGCATGCTTCTAGCTATCGCTACTTACTAAGTTAGTTAATCAAATTAAAGACAAACCTCGAGTTAGAAATTGCCTCGTATGCTGCACGAATTCATCCGGCGTCGAATGGGCCAGCTTCAGGGCCACCGACTCCGGAATGCTCTCCACATGACAGCAATTTCCTGCACAAAAACACAGCAGCAACATAATACCATCAAAATGCAAATCAAAAAATCAAAATCCCGAAAGAAGCCCCGTTTCGTAAAAGCATTGACAGTGGAAGAAAAAGAATGGATAAAAAAACAATTCCGGTAGACAATTAACAGACAGACAATTCCTTCATCAGTCTAAACCTTACCAGTCTTGGCGGAATGAGCGAAACTTTTAAAGCGCCGAAACTGGCAGTAATGGATGAGATCGGAGAAGGGTCGGGCCAGCCTGATGCGTTTCATGGAGCCGGGCCGTTCGTTGTTGCGCTGCTTAATGGACTCGGCGCTCTCGTCGTCCTCCGTCACGTCGCCAGCTGTGCTCATCCCGCCGCCGCCGCCGCTGCCAGCAAAGTCTTCCAGGGACCATCCAACGGCGGGGGCTGCGGCGGCGGCGGCGGCGTCGGCGCCCGCGGTGACTTCCGGTGTAATTGTCAAACTGCTCCCGGATGCCGGGCGACTGGCGGACGCAGACGCCACCGCCGGGGCCAGTTTCCGGCCCAAGATGATGATGCGATTTTTGAGGGCTTCCGGGGAGGGCAGATGGTCCAGGGATGAGAGGAAGAGGTCGTCTGCCCCGGCGGGAGGCGTCAAGAGCATCGGGCCCAGCGCTGAACGCAGTAGGTCCACCATTGTTAGCTGCTGCTTCACGGAGCAGTGCACCTCGATGCAGAGTATCAGAGGGTATTTGGAGTGCTCGAAGGCGTGCGTGCGGATGGCCTCGACGACCCGGCGCAGGGGTACTTTGGATGTCAGAGTGTGACCGTGAAAAATAACGGGCTCCTCGTCAGTCCCATCCCACACGTCCACTAGAAAATAAACGGAAAAATTAATCAAAGGTTAATAAATAAAACATTTGTGGACTGTAACGTTCCATCATGTGCTTGATTGTCTGATTGACGTGCACGTCTCACATTGTTAATAAAGTCATTGATTGATTGATTGATGGATAAATCAAATGAGGGAATGGTTGATTGATTGCATGATTGACCGATCCAAGGAATAATTAAATCATCAACAGGTTGATTGATTGATTGAATGCCTGATTGATTGATTGTTGTCACTAATGTTAACCATGGCAGAACTTGCTTTCTAAGAATCGACATCCGTTAATAAGTGCCTGAATATAACCCTCGGTGCTGGACGGTCCTTTCAGCTGATCCTCAACGAGATACCTTGAAAGAACGGAATAAAATATACTTCACATGAGATTTTTTCACAAGTCATTGCAGAATATTATCAGTGCTCACGTGTTGTGCGAGGAGGCGATAAAGTAATGAGCAAGGGGTTGGGTCATGTCCTGACATACGAGCTGCTGTTCGGGATCGAAGCAGCTCTCCGCGAGAAGGAATCTTGTTAAACCTGATCAGCAGAGTAACGAATTAAATGTAATCTCAAATTGCCGCGGCCAATAAGGCGATACATATTAGTGCAATCATGATTCATTATTGTGGATGAGGTAATGCTACCTTCGATGTGGATATGGCTGTTGGATCGAGACGCTGGCGAGGGTTCAAATTGCTCAATCAGGGACACGGCATGTTCGCGGGATACATTACTCATCTAATAAGAAGAAGAAAAAAACAGGTGCGGCTACAAGTAATGTAATATCATGCATAAAATGTGAGGCATATATATGTATATAATATTTCTGTTTACCCCTTGTTCCGATTCCAAGAAGGCAATTAGATCGTCAACGGTCATGTACTCCTTATTTGCATGCCTGAAAAGTACCAAAAAATAATCAGCAACAAAACATAAATTCAGCGAAACTTATA
>JBBQQG010000150.1:0-2008 GCA_038216175.1 Saccharimonadales bacterium (SeqCode) | reverse complement strand
AACCCTATTATATTCAGAAAAACGGGAAGTATGTAGTTGCTGATATGCGACAGAAACCAGTTTTTGATTCGAATTTAAGCACCATTTTTCCTCGTATGTACAGCCGTGAAGCGGAGCACATTGAGGCTTATAAGCAATGGGCAAATATAAAAGGACGCAGGGTTTCGATTACCGATGAAGATGGCCAGGCCAAGACAATTGATTTACCTACTTTTGGAGAAAACCTTACATTCTTTTTCCGTTACCAGATCGGGCACATGTATTTCCGATATTTCATGTGGAACTTTTCGGGGCGGCAGAGCGACATACAGAGTAATGGCGAAATCACCAATGGAAACTGGATTACCGGAATAAATTTTCTTGATTCCATCCGTTTGGGAGATCAAAGCTCACTGCCTCAGGAATTTAAAAATAACAAAGCACGAAATAAATATTACTTATTGCCTTTCATCCTGGGAATCATTGGTATTGTATTCATGTATAACCGTGGAATTGAAGGAAAAAAGGATTTGTGGACAGTCTTTCTTTTGTTCTTTATGACCGGCTTTGCCATTTTAATCTATCTGAATCAAACGCCTTTGCAGCCACGTGAGCGCGACTACGCCTATGCCGGATCGTTTTATGCGTTTACCATTTGGATTGGAATTGGCGTTTTGGGGCTTTATGAAGCACTTAAAAAATACCTCCCTGATACGACGAGTGCAGGTGTTGCCGGCGGATTATCGCTTCTTTTGGTACCAGTACTTATGGGTGCCCAAAACTGGGACGACCACGACCGTTCGAACCGATATACTTGCCGTGATTTTGGTGCCAATTACTTAAATACATGTGCTCCTAATGCCATCATCTTTACCAATGGAGATAACGATACATTCCCACTGTGGTACAATCAGGAAGTGGAAGGCGTGCGCAAAGACGTCCGGGTTTGTAACCTGAGCTATTTCCAGACCGACTGGTATGTTGATCAGATGAAAAGTAAAGCATACGAATCGGAACCACTTCCAATCACGTTTACCCACGATCAGTATGTTCAGGGAAAACGCGACGTGGTTTACCTGATGGAAGATCCTCGTCTGAAAGGTTCGGTTGAATTGAAACAGGCACTCGATTTTGTAAAGGACGAAAATCCAAGAACTAAGCTGGAACAGGCTGATAATGCTGCATATATTCCTTCTAAAAAATTATTTATGGTGGTTGATAAAGCTGCTGTAATCCGGAATAAAGTAGTTGAACCGCAAGATTATGACAAGATTGTGGATACGTTAAAGATTGACCTCAGCAGCAAACATTACATCACCAAAGACGAACTGATGGTTCTCGACATGATTGCCAATAACAATTGGGAACGTCCGATTTATTTTGCTATAACCGTTGGTCGCGACAAATACATGAACCTTCAGGATTATTTTCAGCTTGAAGGACTTGCTTATCGATTGGTCCCAATTAAGACTCCATCAGATGGTGGTATTGACATCGGAAAGGTCGATCCGAAACTGATGTATGCCAATGTGATGGATAAGTTCAAGTGGGGAAACATGAACGACCCAAAAGTTTACATCGACGAGAATAACAGCCGGATGATGATGAATATACGAAATACGTTTAACCGATTGGCTGAAACTCTTGTTGCTGAAGGACAGAATGAAAAGGCGGCTCAGGTTCTAGACCGCGGCATTGAATTGATTCCGCACAAAATAGTACCGTATAATTATTTTTCGATGATGATGGCCGAAACTTATTTTAAGGCCGGAAAACCTGAAAAGGGAAAGGAAATCATCAATACAATCATGACTGATTACAAGGAACAGCTTGATTATTTCTTTAAAATGAATAAACCGATGCGAGCTTCAGTTGATGAAGAAATTCAGCGGATTTTATATTTCATGAGAGAAATGGGGAATGTTTGTACCAGAGGCGATCAGGCTGAACTTGCAAAGGAAGTGACTAGTTCGTTTACTAGTTATCTCGATAGATACAGTTCGTTGAAATAATGAAGCGTTTTGATCCC
>JBBQQG010000148.1:0-2025 GCA_038216175.1 Saccharimonadales bacterium (SeqCode) | reverse complement strand
GATGGTATAAACATTATATTAGAATCATCATACTATGCCTTTTTACATGTTGAAGGTTATGTTGTTGTAGTTAACTGGTCAGTGATCAGTTGGTATTTATTGAAGTGGTCTGTTGGTTTTTATTGAGGACATCCAATCATTTTTCCTAATTCAGCTGACGATTCTGATATATGTTAAGTCAATGCATTCAGTCAATCTATTAACTAACTGCATTGCGTGGCTTTAAAAAAAATTCGGCCTGCAAAAATGGTTGACCTTTATTTCCACATTTTTCAGTTCTAAATGTTCTTTAATATAAACACCTGGTCAAAAATAAAAAAAATTGGCTTTGCTTAAGAAGTTTTTGCAGTTGAGTGGGGCAACAAAAATTACTTCCAATCGGGAAAATCGAGTGTGAGATATTTGAATTGCAAGAACTTTTGTTTTTTGAAGGTCAAAATAATGGATTGTTATCTGATTAAAGGTAATTTTGGGGAAAACGTTGCCATTCCATGGGTTTTCAGAATTTTGAGGTAATTGTTTTTTATTTGTCCAGATGATATACTGGTATAATATTCTGTAGTCCATACAAATACCCGCATCAGTTGCGGGAAGCTTTAAAAACAAGTTCTGGCAAAGTGTCCGCATGCGAATGCCCATCCCTCTGTATGTGCTCAGCTTATATGAATCGATAATGTCCCATCCCCGACAGCGGGATGATGGGTTTAGTAGTTGTCTGCCGATCTTGTGTTGGCCGCTTCCGACTCTATAACAACCTTGACAATAGACACGATAAAAAAAGCGGTTTCAGTCGCTTTGTGATGGAATTATACTATAAGCGGCAACGTTTGCCATGTCAGTTATGTATGGGTGGATTATATTACCGCTCTCGCACCAGCGAAAAACTGGTCTTTATGTTGCGTACAATAGTCGAAAAAAAATGTGGAAAGATGTACAAATATGTATCTTTTATATTTGTGCATTTACTATATCCTCACTGTCAGTTGACATTTCAATTTTTACGAAATCTTATCACAAGTCCTTGCTCAGTGTGCACTATAAAAAAATTGGATTACTTTTACATCCATACTGCACAGACATCTGTTGAACAAATTTAAAGTAAATTAATTTTTAATTCTTCATATTTCTATATATTAAGATTACTCTTACTAATCTAACGTGTACGTTATAGGTCGTAAAAAACATTAATGGTTAAATATGCACATGTAAACGTAATATTGTAACAGTTTCAACCTATGAAATATTTTGAACTTTTTAATCGATTACAAAAAAGCAAAAATAGTCATCCTTGTCACACTGTTTCTATAACTGTAGCCGTATATAAGTAATGCGCGACCCAACAGGATGTTAGGGAAGATAAACATATTACGTAACCAGAAAAACGAAATTTTAGGCCCCCCATTCCAATCAATCAATCAATCAACGGGAGCCTATTACATTAGCGTAAGCCGGCCCAAGACCCTTTCCCCCTCTTTCCCCCTACGTAATATGTTTATCCTCCCTTACTTTGTACAACACGTAAATGTAAGTGTAATTAGTAATGGCGATGGGCTGGGCGAAATATGAGACAAGGACAAGCGATTAGCTTTCCGATCTACGACATGCTCCGAATGAAAGGTTACAGACGGGCTCCTGTCAAACGCTCGACAGGAAGACGTGTTAAGCTCTCATCTTCCCCTCCCCAAATATACCACTTCTCGCGACTTTCTATTCCCACCCATTTTACAAAAGTTAAACAAGTGACAAGCGATGATGGGGAGTCGTTGTATGTAAGACAGTGACGGGGCAAAGTGCTTTTTTAAGAGCTTCTTTCTTCCTCTCCCTCTGAACAAATTGCCTCTCGTCTATTTTCCCGCTCCTTTGAATTTAAATACGCAAAACACATTGGGCACTTCACCCTAGGCCAGTATACTCGTAGTACGTATCCTGTCTGTCGATCACAGGAGCAAACTATGTACTATTCCCCCCTCAGATTTTGATTATTTACGTATTGATCAATAGAGCAAAAAATACTGTCAACTATGG
>JBBQQG010000147.1:0-2043 GCA_038216175.1 Saccharimonadales bacterium (SeqCode) | reverse complement strand
CTCTACCACTGAGCTACTCCGCCGCGCCAAACAAGCTTACCGAGCGTGACGGACGACGGCAACTGCTCCACGTGGAGCGCATGACTGTCGCGCAGCATATGACTGGATCGCGCTCGGGGTCGACGCCGTGGGCGGCGAGATGAGAGACGAATCAGGGATGCTACGGTGCGGATCGATGACTTTGTCGTCATGTGCGACCCACCAGCATGACTATGCTCAACTGGGAGAATTGTAGTTTCGGGAGGTAGGCATGCCCACGATCGGCAACTGGATCCGAGCCATCGGAAGCGCCTTCGCTGGGTTGGTTCTCGTGGCGTGCTCGACAGGAGGCTCCGCGCCAGCGGGCAGCCAGGGAGGCCAGGGCAAGGCGGTGGTCATCGGTTTCACGACCTCGCTGACCGGCTCCCTCAACGTCGAGTCGACGCGCCAGCAGAACGGTCTCCAGCTCTGGATCAACGACGTGAACAAGGCGGGTGGGATCAAGCTCTCTGACGGCACGTCGGTGACCTTCACGGCCAAGTCATACGACGATGAGAGCAAAAGCGATCGTGTGCAGCAGCTGTACACCACGCTGATCAACGACGACAAGGCCGACTTCCTGATCAGCCCCTACTCGAGCGGTCTCGCCGACACTGCGGCCGTGATCGCCGAGCAGAGCAGCAAGGTCATGATCACCGCTGGTGCGGCATCGGATGCCACCTACAAGAAAGGCTACACCCACGTCTACCAGGCGTATACACCGGCCAGCCGCTACCTGACCGGCGCGGCCGATCTGCTGAAGAAGCTCGACGGCACAGCCAAGACGATCGCGATCGTCCACGAGAATGACAAGTTCTCCACCGATGTCGCCACCGCTTTGACCGCCTACGCGACGCAGCTGGGCTATCAGATCGTGGTCAACGAGGGCTACGACACCGGCACGACCGACTTCGCTGCATTTGTGAACAAGATCGGGGCTGCCTCACCTGACGCGGTCATGGGCGGAGGCCACTTTGCCGATACGAGCACCTTCGCCAAGCAGCTCTTCGACAAGGGCGTGAAGGCCAAGATGATCGCGCTGCTGGTGGCGCCCGCGGAGCCGACGTTCAAAGACATCGGCGATTCTGCGATGGGTGTGATCGGCCCGAGCCAATGGGAGCCGACGGTCAAGTTCTCGGAAGCTGACGCAAAGACCGCAGGCGTCGCTTGGTTGGGCCCAAGCGTCGCCTACTTCGTCTCGGGCTACAACGCCGCCTACAAGGGGGACCCGTCGTACCACAGCGCCGGCGGTTACGCGGCCGGCCTGAGCCTGCAGGCGGCCATCACAGCGGCCGGCTCGACCGATTCCGAGAAGGTCCGCACCGCGATGGACGGGCTCGACCTGGAAACGTTCTTTGGTCGGACCAAGTTCGACACCACCGCCGGAGCCCACGGCTTGCAGCTGGCGCACGATATGGTCTACATCCAGTGGCAGGGCGCGTCCGGCTCACTTGCCAAGAGCGTCGTCTGGCCCGAATCTGCCAAGACGGCTGAACCGGTGTACCCCATTCACTGACGGTCGTGACCGCAAAGCGCCCGGCGCCTCTGGCACCGGGCGCCCCAGACTCGCATCTGGATGGCACGAGTGATTGATCAGTTCGTTGCCTCGCTCGCGGACGGGCTGTTGATCGGCTTCGTGTATGGCGTTGCTGCCATGGGCCTCACACTGATCTGGGGCGTCATGCGAGTCATCAACCTCGCACACGGCGCGATCATCGCGCTGGCCATGTTCGGGCTCTACTACCTGGTCAGCCGGCTCGGCCTCAACCCGTATGTGGCGCTGCCGGTGGTCGCACTCGGGGGCCTGACGGTCGGCTACGTCATCTACGTGCTCGCGGTCCATCGCGTGATCAACGCGCCGCCGCTCGCGTCGCTCCTCGCCACATTCGCGGTCAACATGATCATCATCGGGACGGCGACCCCGGTCTTTACCACCACCCCATCCAGCGTCAACTTTGATCTTGGGCGCTTCACTGCCGGTCCCATCACGGTGCCCGTCACCCGGATCGTCGCGACTGTCGCGGC
>JBBQQG010000146.1:0-2057 GCA_038216175.1 Saccharimonadales bacterium (SeqCode) | reverse complement strand
ACCCGGAAGCGGCGGACCTCGCTGCGCAGCACCTCGGCCAGGTCGGCGAGCTGCTCGATGGCCCGCTCGAGCTCGCGCATGGTGGTGTGCTGGCTGTCGCTGGCGCTGCGGATGTTCTCCATGGCGCCGAGCACGTTCTCGCTGCGCTTGGTCTCTTCCTTCTGCGCGCGCGAGAGCTGGATGGTCATCTCGTTGATGTTCTCGATGGCCTTGGTGATCGCCTTGCTGACGCGGCTCTGCTCCTGGCTCGACCGCTCGACCTGCTTGGTGAGCATCTTCATGTTCTCGGCGCCGACCATGACGGTGCTGGAGTTCTTCTCCTGGTCCGACGTGGCCTTGCGAATCTGCTGCATGGCCTCGGCGATCTTGTTGATGGAGTTGGTGACCTGCTTGGAGCCGCGGCTCTGCTCGACGGTGGCGCGGGCGATGGCCTTGACCATCTGGGTCGAGTTCTTCGCCGACTCCTGGATCTTCTTGAGGGCGCTCTCGGCTTCGCGGCCGAGCACCACGCCCTCTTCGACGCTGCGCACGCCGGTGTTCATCGCGGTGGCGGCGTTGCGCGACTCGGCCTGCACCGCGCGAATGAGCTCGGCGATCTCCTTGGTGCTGGCGGCGGTGCGCTCCGAGAGATCCTTGATCTCGTCGGCGACGACCGCGAAGCCCTTGCCGTGATCGCCGGCCTGGGCCGCGATGATCGCCGCGTTGAGCGCGAGGAGGTTGGTCTGCTCGGCGACGTCGTCGATCACGTCGACGATGTTGCCGATCTCCCCGATGCGGCGGCCGAGCTGCTCGATGACCGACGAGGCCTGGCGGCTGGAGTCCTTGATGCGGTCGATGCCGACGATGGTCTTCTGGATCGACTCCATGCCGGTCTCGGAGTCCTTCGACACCTGCTCCGAGAGGCGCGCCGTCTCGTAGGCGTTGGTCTCGACCTGGCCGATGGCGATGTCCATCTCGCGGATCGAGGTGCTGGTGGTCTCGGTGTTCTTGAGGAGGTCCTCGACGTTCCGGGCGACCTCCTTGATGGAGTAGGTCGTCTGCTCGATGGCGCTGGTGGTCTCTTCCACCGAGGCGGCCATCTTCTGCACGTTGGCGGCGACCTCGTCGTTGGTGGTGAGCATCTCCATGATGCTGGAGCTCGACTCTTCGGCCGACTGGTAGAGGACCTCGACGTTCTCGGCGATGCCCTTGAGCGAGCTGAGCATCTCGACCATCGCGCTCGAGGTCTCTTCGACGCGGGTGAGCACGGTGGAGGCGCCGCTGGTGGTGGTCGAGGCGCTGCGGGAGATCTGGTCGATCACCTGGGCCACGCTCTCGGCGACGCCGCGCACCCGGCCGAGCGTGTCGCGCAGGCCCTGCCCGATGCTGTTGAGCGACTCGGCGAGCTCGTCGAGCTCGCGGGTGGGCGCGCCCTCGACGCGGCCCGAGAGATCGGCCTCGGCCAGGCGCATGGCCATCGCGCGCATGGTGGCGAGGGGGCCGATGATCAACAGCCGCGAGAGCACGGTGACCAGCGCCATGAAGATCAGCACGCTGACGATGAGGGCGATCAGCAGCGTCTTGCGCAGCGAGGCGAGGCCCTCGTCGATGCGCGCGCGATCGAGCGAGACGAGCACGAAGCCCTTCATGCCGCCCTTCACCGGGACGGTGTCGGCGACCAGCAGCTCACCCGAGTCGAGCTGGAGCTGCACCCGCTGCTCCTGGGCGTTGAACTGCTTGAGCACGGCCTCGGTGGTCTTGAGGTCGGTCTGGGAGCTCTGGGCGATGACGTCTTTGGGCCGGCACTCGCCGGAGCACACGACCATCCACACGTTGCGGATGGCGCGCTCGCCCCCGACGATGTTGTTGATCTCGGCGGAGGCCTCGGAGTCGATCGTCTCGCGCGGGGCCAGCGGCACCTTGCGCTCGATCTCCTTGGCGACGGCCTTGCCGCGCTCCCACAGGGTGTCGGTGAGGTAGGTGTCGGCCTGGCTGGGCACCACCACGAAGAGCACCGCGACCAGCACGATGAGGGCGAGCAGGAGGACGCCGATGATGGCGCCGGTGAGCCCGGGTCT
>JBBQQG010000145.1:0-2066 GCA_038216175.1 Saccharimonadales bacterium (SeqCode) | reverse complement strand
CGTTTCGTTAAAATTATTTGTCCATAAAAATCGTTATCGTTCGTTTCGTCATTGAAATTTGAGGTTCAAAAAATGTTTTCAAAGGGGGGAGTACATGAAAAAAGTTTAGTCACATTAAAAACCCATCGATTTCGTTCGTTTTGTCATTATTTTTCGAAAATTGGCCCTGTCAAAAGTCGTTTCGTTAAAAATATTATTTTTTTGGTTTCGTTATCGTTCGTTTCGTCATTTTGTCTCAGCTATTTCTCTCATTTCGTCACGATTTTCATGACGATTTGCGTTCTTTAATATATATATATATCGTTTCTGACCAAAATACTAAAACATTAATCATGCTCAGTTCCCGTAACGTTTCACATAATACAAAAGCACATCCAGAAAACACAACAGGCAAGCAAAAAAACCAACAAGTTCTTGGCAGTAGCTTCATATACGGAAACACAGGCAAGCAGCAAGCAAAGCGGAATGCAACGGACACTGTAATGGGACTGACAGAACAAAAACGGGATCCTTTCCCCATCAGTTAGTCCTTTTTGAAGTTATGGTAAGAGCATTGCAAGCATGGTTACAGGTGGCACGTTGAGCGGGGCTCTTTGAGCAGCAGAGAAGCAGCAGCAGAAGCAGCAATGGACTGGGAGCGCCTACTTGGATTATGGGAGCCACGACGGGACCCAGTGACCGAGGAGTTAAGGAGCTTATCGACCGGCTTCATGAGGGGACTGACACGCCGCTCCAGGACGCGCTGCTTCAAGGCCGAACGGATCTTGAGGTTGGGCTCAGATGCTGTGGGTCAAAAGGGTAGAAAACGAGCTCCGTTTTACAGGCACACAGGCACAGAGTAGCTAGTAATGTAAGGTTGCGGGATTATATTACGAATTACTAGAAGAGGTAATGAGCAGGGCACATTTGATTAATGTTATAATTCGTGCACTTCCGATAATTAAAGGTCAATCTCCGGTTGCTGAAGAGAATACAATTACCTTGAATCCTACAAGGAGGCAGAGTTCACTAGAAGGCTGTTAATTAGCGCTCAATTTCAATTAAGAGAATATTGTTGTTATAACTTATTAACGTTCTTTGGTTTATGTAATACTATAAGTCAAATAATTTTTATAAGTTATTGTGTAGTTGCATAGTTCTTATATGTCATTTTTTCTTGTTTTTTACTTATTTTTTCATTTTAAAAACTACTTAAATTTTTAAAAACCGTTAAATCATAATAGTTTTTACTTTCTATTGATAATATATTACATGTTTTTTTAACATTACGATTACATAAATTATGTTACATTATATTGGGAGTGCAAAATTGTATATTCAAAAATTTGACTTTAACAATTATAATTTTATAATTAAATTAAAATTATAAAAAAAAATTCAGTTACTTTATTGAATTTAATTAAATACAGTTACATGTGCACAATAAGGTGGTTCCTATTGCGAAACAGTGCGAAACCATTACAGTTCAGTTAAATGTTTCAGGACGTTTGTATAACAGCTTCCGGTGGTTGGAAATAAACACCTCACTTAAATCGACCAGAAAAGGGTTCGTTAGTTAAAAATTAATTTCCGACACCGAAACGTAATAGGTAAAACAGGGAATCGACCGAATGGCCTGTTTTTGTAATGTTAAAAAATCAGTTGCACATGTGATCGCTAATAGCGTAGGGAAACATTGTTACCGTGTTAGAGCATTATATCTGCTAGAATGGATAATTAATCTCTTACCGGTCTTCCGCAAGGGAAAGTCTTCCCGGACGACACGGTGCAGGTGGGCGGGGCCGTTTGGTGAAGTAGTTTGCTGCTGCGATGGAATGCCGCTGCCGGTGACGCCTTCCGGTGGACCGCTGAAATATGAGACTTATCAGCAAAATTCACACAACGTAATCGTATTTGACACTGTGGTTCTATTTGTGTCATCCTAGTATTACCGGCTATTCCGGGAGTATCAGGAATGATGCGTTCCTTGCGTTGTAATCTTAATACTGAATAGGAACTGGCGGGATGCGAGCGCACATTGCTCGATCCCGTACCGTACAGTAGAGACATACACTATACAGTACAAG
>JBBQQG010000144.1:0-2075 GCA_038216175.1 Saccharimonadales bacterium (SeqCode) | reverse complement strand
ATCCGAAATATGTTATTACACCGTAATAAACAGAAAAAAGCGCAGCCTAATAACGCCTAATACGATTCGTGAAACTCTGCTACATTTGGGGGACGGGGGAAAGATCGCGTTTTTAGGCAAGCAAAAAAAAGGCACTCTTTTCATCATGGATTCCATTTGAAAGGCATTCTTCAGATTCAGCAAAAAGAGAGGAAGTCCCGCGAACGGAAATGGGAAAAAAACGGGGAAATTAGTAAGTCTCCCACGAACCATTCACCACGCGGCCCTTGCGGCAGTTTGCATCGCCGTGCCACCACGCCGTCATGTCGGGGTAAATGTGGTGGAAGGAGGGACCGGACGGGCGGCGCTCATTCCCCTCCTGGATATCATTGAGCTTCTCGCAGAGATCACAGAGATTGCGGGTGTAGACGCCGCTCCGCTCCACCTTCCACACCCGTTTCCACGCAAAGTACGCGTTGTAGGCGCCCGGCGTCGCGTCCAGATAGAGGAGATAGTCGGCGAGATCCTTGACGGACGCGTAGTCGCGGACGTCAATGTACGCGCTGGCCGGTGCCTGGATGGCCGTGTAATTCCCACCGCCCAGCACGATGGGCACGACATTCTGCTGTAGCGGGTTGAAGAACTTCTCGGTGATGTAGTCTTGGCAGACGGACGACTCGAAGGAGAGGTAGAATTTGTAGTGGTCGTTGAGGAGGCGGCTGCAGTCGCTGATGCTGGCGTTGGGGCATGTCAAGCCGGAGGAGCCGCAGGACCCGTAAATGTCCACCGGGAGGTGTTTTTGTAGCTCGCGCACGTAATCCATCCGGCCGGACTTTGCGCCGCAATTACTGGCGAACCATGCCACCTGGAAAAAAAACTGCGAGTTTTATTCTTGTTACCGTCCGACTCGAAAATCGAATAATTGATTTATTGGTGGCTTGATCGATAGATCGATTGATTGATTGTTTGTTTATGTAGATTGATTGATTGATTGATTGTTTATGTTGATTGATTGATTGATTGATTGTTTATGTAGATTGATTGATTGATTGTTTGTTTGTTTATGTTGATTGATTGATTGATTGTTTGCTTTTGTAGATTGATTGATCGATGCTTACGTGGATTGCTTGAATAATTGATCACGACTTTTTTCAATAAATTTGGCATTGCAAACTACGCATTTTATCATAAAGTAAATAGGGGACTATCTTTACGAATGAAGTTTTTTTTAATTGGAATATTGAATGGCGAATTTGTTTGCCTTGTTGCGTGTGTCGGTTTACAAAATTTTCCCATTGTGGCTAGTAGTAATAATTCTCCAGGCTGTCATCTGCAGATTGCGTCGTCCCCATGGGACCACTGATCTCGTTAGCCGGCATCAGTTTCATGGCACGGCCTGGCTGTTTTGACGTACCAGATACTTTTTGCCATCGGCATAATCCTTGTACGCCGGGACGTCGTTGGCGGCGGCGCTTTGGACCGGTCGGTCCTGGTCATCCACGTAGAACGGGCGGATCTTCCCGTACGGCGCATGGACATCGGAATCCAGGCGATACGTCATTGTCAGGTTGAATTGCCCGTTCAAGCGATCGAAGAAGGGCTTGTCGCGATTCTCCGAGACGATTTGCGCCGGTTCAAGCATGTGGAAGACCCATAACTGTTCGGGGTTTCGTCTAAAAAAACACACACACCACAAAAATTAGAATCGAACCAGGACCCATTCTTTGTTTTTTCTGTGGAGAAAAATCGATCCCCCTTCCACGTTTTTTTACCGAGTGGGGAAAAAATGCGTAAAATCGCTTATCCGCCGGAGATAAAAGGCATTGATTAGGACGGCATCGGCCAGCTTCCAGGCTCCTGTCAGAAAAAGGAGAGCAACGTTTGAATGGAGATGCCCGGTTTAACGGATCAGCAAACAGGAGCACGATGAATGGATCAAAAATTGATCCAACGATCGCACAATTAAATTACGCCCCAAACAACAACCTGATTTAGTTTTCGTGCTGCTTGTTGGATTTTTTTATTGCGACTTACACTTTACCGAATATCATTATTTAGATTGTATATATATGTAATTAATTGGTTTAAATAAAAAT
>JBBQQG010000143.1:0-2086 GCA_038216175.1 Saccharimonadales bacterium (SeqCode) | reverse complement strand
GCAATTTTTTTATAATATTAATCATTTGGAAATCTATTTAATTGTCCTAGAGCATATGAACTTATTAATATGTTTAGTGGTGTATGTTTTGTACTACTTGATTATTAATTTAAATAATAAACTCAATTAAAATTTCAAAATTAAAATTCAACTATTTGATTGCTGCAAACAATAATGGTAAATCTGCTTTTACATTTGACAATCGAACCTTACTGTATGTTATTATTGTATTTGGTAAATTTTCCGCATTCAGCGTTTTATGCTTACCCCGGGGTTACACATATATAGCGCATTATTTAACAGGTCAGGTCGGTTGTAGCCGTAAATTATCCCCGCAGTGCAGTGAATTATGATATACATTTTTCCACCCCCTTTTGCATGTTATTGTGAAGGCCATTTATATTGCTTCGGAAAAATCTGAGATCATTCTTTGCTTTTATATATATGTATAATGTACATCACGCTACGAAATGTCAATTTTTGACGGGGCACCAACCAAAAGCGACGCAGTTCTTGAATTTATTGCGCTTTTGTTGGTCAATGAAATTGTTCATGTCTCTATATATGGTCAATTTGCGGCCATATATCTCTCGCACTTGTCTGGCTTAAATATGGTGTTCTCTGGACGCGACGAGGCGCTTTTCTCGCCGGTTTTCGGGCGACCCGCATCGGACATCATCATAAACAGACCGCCGGTGGGGGAAGATTACACCACGTCTGCTCAATTTTGCTTCGCTGCATAGCTTTCGTGTTTAGTGGGTAAAGTAGTGTGAAACGGATTCGGTCGTGCGGAAAATTAATCGTCCGTCGGGCAAATTGGAAAATTTTACAATTACAAATTTTCGCCCGGTCGACTGTCCATGAACAAAGTGCCGTTCGCGAATCCGAAATTTAAATTAACTAATTCTCCTGCATAATATTAACTGTATCGTTTTTTTACCATTACGTATTTAATTTTAGATATTGGTTGCAAGCAACTAACGGTACGGCGGGGTTTTTTTTGCCTTATAAAATATTTTTTGTTGTCAGCGCGTTCGAGTTTTGTTTCACCGGAAAAATAATTTTATAAAAATAATTTAAATAAAAATAATTACTAATAATTTTAAAGTAATTTTAATAAAAATAAATTACTAATTATTTTAAAATTATTTTGATAAAAATAAATTACTAATAAATTATTAATGAATAATTTGTATATTAATAAAAAATAATCTACTGATAAATTGACGATTTATTTGATTTTGTGAGTTTTTTATTGTAAAATAATGTGACTTAATTATTTATGCGCTAGTGCCAATGTACTGTACACATGTGCATAAAAAAACTTACTTTCCCGTGTCGTCGAACGTCGATAATAATAAATTAAACATTACCTAGTGCGCGAAATATATATGGGATATCTATATTTGTATTATACTTTAACAAAAAAAATCCAATTAACTTTACGAGCTTTTAAGTGCAGCAATATATTAAACGAGCCGGACTCGTAACAAAGCACACACAATTTGCCCAATTGATGGTTCTTTTATGGAAATATCGAGGTTGGCGAGCATTTTTTTTCTGGGTCGAAAAAACGCCAAAGTGTATCTTATCTGTATGTCTGTATTGCTGGAGTGTCGTTAAAAGTGTCTCTAATTATTTTGTCAAAATCCGCCGGTATATGATGGTGTCTACCTGTCTCTTTCCGCCATCACGAACCAACTCGGACCACCACCATTCCGAAAATTGGTTTATACTTGATGTGTAATTCTCCAATAAATCTTCGGTGCGAAAACAACACACACCCTATATTTGCGCGCGCGCGAGATATCGAACAGCTTCTTGTCATGCCCATTACAAGTTAGTTAATTTGGCGACATGCACTTATTTATATATAGGAGATGGTCAAGCGCTTTGCTTTCTTTTGTTTTGATGCGAAGAATCCCGATCGGTTCGGATAAAGAATTGAAGATGAGAAAAAGTAAAGCAGACAAGTGTATTTCGTTGATATTTATTACGAGGGTAAAAATGAAAGCCGGGACACCGTCAAAAAGTAATGAAAGTCGGGACACAAGCAAACTTTTTTTCCAAACAATTCTGTCTTTGG
>JBBQQG010000142.1:0-2101 GCA_038216175.1 Saccharimonadales bacterium (SeqCode) | reverse complement strand
TAAATAATTATATAAAAGTGTACCAATTGCATTCCATTTTAACGATATAAATCGCTTAGTAATCCGTTACTTGTCATTACTTCCATTACGGTCCGGCAGACTGCTATCTAATATCCGAGCATTGTTGTAATAACACTGGACTACAGTCATGGAAACTGAACATGGACCCATAACAATCGGAATCCAGACTAGTTGTTAACTTGCTATCGACAGTTTGTCCATGTTGTTTTTCACGTGGAATTTCCCACAGGATCACGGCATGGCCGTATAATAACATTCAGGCTCATGTTCTTCCCAAGAGCTTACAGAAAGGATATATATGGAGTTTGATTTGCCGCTTCCGTTAAAGTTTGTTAGCAAAGTGCTGGATGAAAACAAGTGGACATCCTCCCTTTAAAAAAAAATACAATCAATATCATTACTGGAATAAACTGTGGATAGCCTTTATTATAAGAATACAATACAATGGCATGTACTCTGCACCGAATATTGGGGGATTAATCGTTGTGTGTGGTCTTGCTGGATGAGAACATGCAAGCGGATTATGGACGTGAGGACGCAGCAAGCAAATCAGCGGAAAAGGAGCATGATAGAAAACACGCTTCGGGTTTGCGGTGTCAGTTGGGACCGACCGAGGACAGGAGGACAGAGTAATACCCTTGCAAATGTCGATGACTGACCGTTATTTGCTTACCATATTATCTATATGCAGAGTGGTGCGCGATTATGTTATGCCGCGTTGTATTGACGTAATAAAAAACAGGAAAATTCTCGTTGAAAACTAAAGGAGCAAACCTACGTGTAAAGAACCACAAGTAACGTTGAGAAAATTATTTTTTACGATTTTATATATATATATATATATATATATATATATCTTTATATATATCTTTTGTATATATATATATATATATTATATTATGAAGCCTTAAGTATATACATCAGTAAAAATGATTACCATGAAAATATGTAAGACTATATACATAATTATAGTATGTGTAAATTTCACATGAGACTCTGTATATATTACGGTTCACGCCAATGTTGGCAATCATAACAAAAAAAACAATCATTACAACAAAACGTGACATCTTCCCTCTTCCAGGTACATGATGTTCGCAAAATTGTTCATCTACGTGAACTGCTCAATAAACCCGTTCCTCTACAACGCCATGAGCAAACGCTTTCGAAAAGCCTTTCTCGCCGAGGTGGGCTGTGATCTGTTAAAGCGATCGACGTAAGCAGCACATTACCCACCTCTTTTCCAGTGTATTCAACAATATAAATCTGTGCAAGAAGTACTCTGTAAAGTGTTTATCAACACGATTCCAGAAATCCAATTGTTAAGCTCTGTATTCTCTCATTTTTATCCGTAGGCAGAACAGTGATAATTTCTTCAGCGGCTGACATCACCGTATGAACATTGAACCCTAGCTGCATGGACGCCAAATCTCGGTATTATTATTTCTTTGAATATTCTGAGTAATAGTACCGATATATACAATACATAGAAATGTATCCTTTGTTTATCAAACTGATTTGCCTGAATTACAGCAGTTTACTATTTTTTTTTGTTTCCGTTGACCTGGTTAGCCTACATTACTGTAGTATTACCGCTACAATTTTCTACAACTTCTCAAATTTTTATAACTATTTCTACTGTAATGGAAAAATGTAAGTACAAGGATTGGAACCCAATTCCGGACAACGTGTTTTGATTCCCAATTCCGGACATTTTTATGCCTGCTTCTTCATTTCTGATCTGATTCAGCCCATACTGGCCACATGGCCTTAATCGAACGTGAATATTTACATACAAATTCAGAAATCAAGAAAGGTATAATTTTTGAAAATCAAATATCCGAAAACGCGCAAAAGTCCATCTCAAATATCCGCTCCCCGTTTGTTTTTTGTTTTTTGAGACGAACAATTTCACCATTTTCAAGTTGACAACTCGCATTTTGTGGGATTCTGCTATTTCTTCAAATTCTTATCGTTGGATTTATCTCAGTTTGGGTTGAATCAGTTGAGAAGTGAAACAGTTATTCATGTCCGGAATTAGGAGTCAAAACACGACGTCCGGAATTGAGTGCCAATCCTT
>JBBQQG010000141.1:0-2114 GCA_038216175.1 Saccharimonadales bacterium (SeqCode) | reverse complement strand
TTCTTCTGTTTGCAGATCAATCCCAAACGCGCGTCGCCCGTCCTGCGCCATAAAGGTTAGCAACGTCATACCGCTGATGATAATGGCCGAAAAGGATCTGCCAAAATCTGTCTGGATCAACTCACCCAATTGGTCAATCATGATTTGCATGGCTGACTCTTTCTCGTCGGTATACGGATTGGGCACCCCTGGCTGATAGGCCAACAGGTCGTTTCTCAGAAAGCGCTGCGCCTGAGGATTAGTACGCAGAAGCCTGAACTCGGCGATGACGTAGTCCTGGCAAATCTTGAAGAACTCGTCTAATGATGCCCCCCGAAGCCGTTCTACATCAATGGGCGGCACAGCAATGACGGGTTTATACTTGCTGAAGTACGCCTGGATCAACCCATCCAGCCCACCGAAGTACCTGTAAATCAGTATTTTATTTACCTTGGCCTGCTGAGCCACCCGGTTTATTTTTATTTGGTCGAAGCCTTCTTTAGTTAGTATCTCATGGATGGCGTCAATTAATCTGTTTTCAGTTTGTATGCGGTCGCGAGTCATTCAGCTAGTTGGTTGTGGATACGTAGAAGAACCTGAATTGACAGCAAACACCGACAACAGCGGTTTGTTTTTTAAGCTACTATTTAGTAAATTTTGGCAACAATTAGATGCATGTACTGACGATAAAGTCATACGAAATTCATAAAAAGTCTATTTAATTTTTCAGGAAGCGAACATTCTTTTTCAGACCATCCAGTTTAGTACGCTTCACGGCCGAGTGGCGAAACACATTGGTGAAGACAGTCTCGGTGATCTCTTCCCAGTCTGCCTGTTTAAAGTGGGCCAACTCTGGCGATAGCGAGAATTCGGGGGTTTGGTGGGGTTTGGCAAACCGATTCCAGGGGCAAACATCCTGGCAGATATCACAGCCGAAAACCCAGTTCTCAAATTTCCCTTTCATTTCTTCTGGAATCGCGTCTTTAAGCTCGATGGTGAAGTAGGAAATACAACGGCTCCCGTCAACCACATACGGAGCCGCAATGGCCTCGGTGGGGCAGGCGTCAATGCAGCGTGTGCAGGTACCACAGTGGTCGGTGGTGGGGCCATCAGGTTCCAGATCGAGGTCAAGAATCAGTTCACCAATAAAAAAGAAGCTGCCCATCTGCTTGTTCAGCAGGTTGGTATGCTTGCCAACCCAGCCCAATCCCGACTTGGCCGCCCAGACCTTATCCATGACGGGGGCCGAGTCAACAAAGGCCCGGCCACCTACCTCACCAATGTCGGCATGGATAAAGTGGAGCAGATTTTTTAGTTTTTCTTTTAAAACTATATGATAATCAATTCCATAGGCATACTTAGATAGTTTATACGCTTCAGCCTCTTCAGGTAGCCGGTCTTCGGGTTGATTGCCGGGAAAATAATTCAGCAATACTGACACCACCGACTTGGCGCCATCTACCAGCAGCCTGGGATCGAGCCGTTTATCGAAATGGTTGGCCATGTAGCCCATTTGCCCATGCATATGCTGGGTGAGCCAGTTTTCGAGGCGAGGGGCCTCGTTTTCCAGAAAATCGGCCTTCGCAATGCCGCAAAAATCAAAGCCTAGTTCAAGTGCTTTAGCTTTAATTCTCTGCGCGTTGGTAGCGGGGGTAAATGCAGACATAGCTACTAAACAGTGGCCACTACTTTGCAGTTTCGTCTGTAGGTTCAAGCGTCAGGAACGGAGTATGCACGCCTATGGGCAACAAAACTGGTGCGTTCACGGCTAGCCTATTGGCGTGACTTTTGAGGAGGCGGGGCGGTCTCAGGTGAAGTATACGGTACTATTCGGGCAAAATAGAGTTGAGTAGCAGAAAACATGATGTGGACCATACAAGCGATTTTACCCGGAAGTATGAATAAAAAAACGTTTCTGTACGATTCTGAGCTATTTTTGCCCATGTCAGTTCTCCCATTTTTTCATGTTCAGCACTGCACAGGTACCAAGCCTACAACCAGCCCTTTATGGCAGTGGAGACTGGTTGGAAGCGACTTAATAGACGGACCGTTGCCTAAATTCTTTACGGGAACGTTCCTTGATTTAAGTTAGTGAAGTTGTATTTTGCCAACGAATCAAAAATAACTGTATGTAT
>JBBQQG010000140.1:0-2156 GCA_038216175.1 Saccharimonadales bacterium (SeqCode) | reverse complement strand
TCAGAGGGGGGAATAGTACATAGTTTATTTCTTAATGTACCGTATAAGACACATGTGGTCAGACAGATAAATAACAAACAAACATCATCAACTGCACGGTAGCCAATACAACGAGTAATGATACAATGCAAAAATCAAGATGGTCTCAGCTACTAGAAGTAAACCGTTTCGGATCCTGAAGCCCCCTGGGCAGGCCCGGCGTTAGAGGGTGGAGCCTGAGGCTGTCCGCCGTTCCCTTTCTGTGGCCAACCACCACCGGGACGACGGGAAAAGGGACGGCGACCGCCACCGCCGTTGCCCTGGCCGCCGCGACCACCTGGGCCGCCGAAATGGTGCGGGCGACCTCCCGCGCCTCCGTGACCTCCAAAATGCTGGCCCGGTGCACCGCCGTTACCTTGCACAGTGAACTGGCACATGACCTGTGCAACCACCAACGAGCAGACCACGACGGCCACGAAGCAGTGCATTTTAGGGCAGGATTCGGGATTATTACTGGGTGACTTTAACTGCGAAATAACTGAATATATATTTGAACGTGTTTCTCTGCGCAAAGGAGCTGTTTTTATATCCTCCCATGAAATATGCCAGGTCACATTGTTTCAGGACACAATCTGAAGTTGTAGTCGGAAGGACGTATTTACAGGTGCCGAAGTGCTGGTGTGACCTTCCCTTCTTCTTGATATGGTGCTTGAAATAATGCTGAGGCTTACACAAAATGTACAATGATGTGTGTTGGACTCTACTCTTCTGAAGTGTGCATCATATAGTGTTGAATAATAGTTTCCTGGTGAAATTGGGCGGCATTAAAACGAGCTTTTTCCGTGATTATAAATTAAATTAATGCGTGGGTTTTGAATGTGTCCAGTAAACACTTTCCACGGACATTTGGATGAGACTATATATCGGTACGTACAACTTGTATGATTTCCGAAAGGTATCCCCGTGTGACGTTAGATTTTCAGCGACCATATCGCGATTATAACATATTAGGATCAGATCGACTGACTAGAAAAAGTTGAAATGAGCAGTAACATTACACCGTTTAGAGAAACGGATTTTGAATCCTTGAGTATCGGCACCTCCACTAACAATTATATTCTTCATTCGCAATCGCTTTATTCTTGGGTTGACGGCAGTTATATCGGATTACAATGACAGCCAATAGAAAGACGGAAAAATAAAAAGCATATTTAATTAAATTAGAAGAATATTTGATGCTTATTCAGATATTTTATCATTCAGATATATTTTAAACATATATCATTAATTGTCTCGGGGAATTAGGTCGATAAATAAATTTTTCGAATGATAAAAAACAGGACTTAGCAGATGCAATTTCAACTCTAATGCTACTGCAACTTTATGGACTAATCGTTGAGGTCATGCGGACGAAGACTGGCGCGGGACTCCTGTTCAAACAACACGCTGCGTCTTCGATATTAAAGTTACTCACAATTACTGGTTCTTGTTTTAGCGACCCCAACCACCATCGTTAACGTTCTGCTGGCCGTTGACCGCCAACCATATTCGGGGCCGATTGAATAATCCGTTACATTACCGTTACTACAGTATATAAAAGACAGGACACGAAAGTCGGTTGAGTTGAATCCCGCTGTTTTTTGTTTGCATGGAAGGAATTTACATTCTCGTTTGAGATAACTGATGAAATAGAGATTATTACCAGGGAAACTCAACTTCGACTCGGCCGTGTTCGCGCTAATGTTGTGGGATGGTGGAATTCGGCTTTCCGGTTGAAAAACCCTAGACGTGAAAGTCCAACCCTAAACCTACAACTTTGGTCTGCTGGTCACCAGCCTTCATTCGTCTGTTTGTTACAGTCCCGTATTATGCTATTTTGTGGATGGTACATTTCACTTTTTTACCATTTTCAAACATTTCATCTAATAATCAACTGCAAATGGACATGTAATAAAAAGAAAAACGAACATGTACGTTAATGCAATACATTACGACGGCCGAAAATCACCGCGACACCCACAATCACACCCAAAGCAATGACCGCGATAATCAACCAGAGCACGATGAAACTCCCGCTACAACAGACCTCACCACAGCCCCTCTCCCCATCCTCATCCCCGACGCCGGAGAACCCAGCCACCGGGACGGCCAAGGACCCGCCACCACCCTGTACCATC
>JBBQQG010000139.1:0-2157 GCA_038216175.1 Saccharimonadales bacterium (SeqCode) | reverse complement strand
AATTGAGATAAATCGAACGATAAGAATTTGATGAAATAGCAGAATCCCACAAAGTGCGAGTTTTCAACTTGGAAATGATGAAATTGTTCGTCTCAAAAAACAAAAAAACAAACGGGGGGCGGATATTCGAGATGGACTTTTTCGCGTTTTCGGGTATTTGAACTTCGAAAACTATACCTTTCTTGATTTCTGAATGTTTATGTAATTATTCCCATTCGATAAAGGCCAGTGTGAGATGAATCAGATCAGAAATGAAGAAGCAGGCATAAAAAATGTCCGGAATTGGGAGTCTAAACACGCTGTCTGGAATTGGATGCCAGTCCTTGTACAGTACTTGCCATAAATAAGAGTTTGTTGAATTATAAGCTACTGTATATATACTGTAGTTTAAGTAATATTTACGTTATGATGTTTGAATTACGACGACAATTGAATATAAATGAGTACTGTGAAATGCTATTCTGTGGTACAATACAATGCGTCACAATACAGTATAATTGAAGTATATTACATTATATTACGTTACATCACACCACATTACATTACATTATATTGCATAGCATAACATAACGTTATTATATTAAATAACACCAATATTATACGTGTATTATCTTACAAAACGTGACAGAAAGGTTATAATATCAACTAACACAACATTACGGGACATTATTTGACATTACATTACATTATCTCACATGACAGGGCAGAAGGTTATAGTTTAACATAACACAATAGTACAGAAAATTATTTCACATTACATTACTCTACAATACATTATATTAAATTACATAACAATGTCTGAACGTTGGTATGCAACATAACATAACACAACATAACACAACATTACAATGCATGTTCGGTGAATATTTGGTGAAATTAGACCGATGATAAGTCAATAGAATACAAAAGATAGATAAATCATGGATAATACATAATTATATTGCTCAATAGTGATTCAGAAAGACCGCTTTTCCACGCCTCAAAGTCCATTTCTTCTCATTACATTGCACATATATAGTTCTAACGAAGGATCTGAAGCCCACAAATCCTCCAAGGGCTCGCCGTCCTTAAGAAAAAGAAAGCAGAGCCATCAGTCCAGCCATGCAAGTGACACAGAGGACGACTCTGACAGCAGCGGAAACCAGGAAAAAACCAAAAAGAAACTGGAACTGAAAATGGCGGCGACAAGCAAATTCACCGGAAAAACGAACGGAAAAACATCGAAACACAAGAAAAAGGTCAAGTCTCTTACTGATGAAGAAGAAGAAGAAGAAGACAGGAGCGAGGAGGTCACCGAATTAGAGTCCCATAACGACGACGACCCAAGCGGGTCTCCGTCGCAGAAAGGCAAGAACAAACAGTCAAAGGAGAGAAAAGGCAAGATGAAAGGTCACAAGGATCCGGGTAGGCCGGCCGCGGACTGGACCATCCGTCCGGTGTCGCCGACCGGGCGGACCGGCATTTTCCAGCGCTACACACGCGGAGAAATTGTCCTCCTGCAGAAACATGCCAGGGCCAGCTATAAACTTCAGCTCCCCGAGCCCGAACGGATGGCCATCGATGCGCTGAACCCGGCCATCGGCGAGGGACCCCGGCTGACGGCACCGGTCCTGGTTCAACGGATGGCGGAGGTGGTGTATAATAAGCGATGGCGACTGTCGGACTTGTTCCAGTTCGCAGACAAGGACCGCACGTGGCGGCTGGACCCGGTGAAAGTCAGGAAAATGTGCAATGCGGTATGGATATTCAACGATCATTACTATAAAATATAATTACAATTATAAATATAATTTTTGTAATTATAATTGTAATTGTAATGGTAAGTGTGTTTATAATTGTAATTGTAATTTTTATTATCATTGTTGCTATTTTAACAACTGTAAAATTGTGATTATTGTAATTGAAGTGGCAATTACAATAATGACAATTACAATAGTAATTTGTGTAACTGTAACAGTCATTTGTAATTTTAAATGAAATTATAAAATATGTAATGGCTGCGACTTGACCAATGTGCGTTTTCTCTAGTTAGATCTCGATCATTTCCAAGTTTCTGACGTGGCCATTCAAGACTTTTTCGTGGAGCTAGACGACAATTCGGAGGAAGCGATAGAGTTTAGAGACCTGCGCCGGGGAATGCGGACACTGGTGACGGAA
>JBBQQG010000138.1:0-2848 GCA_038216175.1 Saccharimonadales bacterium (SeqCode) | reverse complement strand
GGTTTCCGTCATGTTGAGCGGTTTGAAAATATGTTCCTGTGAAAACTCATGCACGTCGTTGCCACTTATTGCTTTCACAATTTGCCCAAGCACGATAAACCCAACATCACTGTAAACAAAAGTCTCTCCCGGCGCGGCGTTTGGCTTGAGTGCGTTGATTTTTGCGAATGCTTCGTCGGGGCCGTCTGCGTAATCGTTGATTGAGTTATCGGCAATCAGGCCACCGGTATGTGTCAGCAGATGACGAACCGTGATCGTATCTTTTCCGTTCTGGGCGAAGTCAGGAATATACGTGGCAACGGTTGCGTTCAGATCCAGCTTACCTTGCTGTGCCAGCACCATGACGCTTGTGGCCGTCGCGATGGGCTTCGTCAGCGATGCCAGATCGAACAGCGTCTTGGCGGTCATCTCAGCCTTTTCAGGCTGCAGTTGACGAAACCCATAAGATCGCAGAAACGCGATGCCTTCTTTGCGGCCAATCAATACGACGCAGCCCGGCATCTTTTCCTGCGCCAGGCCTTCGTTAACAATGTCGTCGATGGCATCCAGCCGTGTGGCATCCATGCCGATCGATTCAGGTGTTCGCCTTTCGATCACCGCTGGAGGTTGAGCATCAAGTTGACTTGCGAGCAGAACCAATTGCAATAGCAGGAGAGAGACGTACTTCATATTTTTAAAATCCATAGTCGCCGTTGAAGCGTCGTGAAATATGTTTATCTATAACTCGTTCCGGGGCTCCAGCCCTGGAACTTACTGCACGGAGGCTCCAGCCTCCAGCGAGACACGGGAAAATGACGTGGACTTAACGACAGTTTTGCGAGCGGCAAGGCGCTAGCCCAATGGCACTTACTTTGGTTTGTCTGGTGGTTTTTGTGGTGTCGTTTGTTCTTGTTTTTGGTTTTCGAGCTTCATGAACTTGGTGGATTTGGGACGTCGGGGATGAGCCTTGCGTTTGTAGCTTCGACCGGGGCGATTAGGCAGCTTGTCTTTGGAGGCTATTTGCAGTGCGGCGGCGTACCGTAACTGCCATTCTGGCGCTGAACAAGGAAGCTTGTTCAGCAGGAAGCTTCGAAATGTGTACCACACATTTGAAAAGCTCAAGCGACGCGGAGCCAACTGGCCAAGCTCCGCCGCCTGACGACGAAACTGGATCACCAAGTTGTAAGCCACAATCGATGTTAACACTTCTTTCTTCACCATCAACACACTGCGGCTACGCAGCGTCTCCAGCGACATCGTCACTTTAAGATCGCGAATGTCATGTTCCACATCGTAACGCCGCAAATAAAACTCAGCCGCATGTTCCGCTCTGATACCAAGTGTCGTCACAAGGTACAGCGTCTCGCCGTTGTCGAGTTCGACCTCATGCAAAAAAACTTCCACACTCGCGTCAGCCGGAAGATCGGGATTGGTCTTTCGATCTTTCGCCGACGGAACCCATGTCAGGCTGTACGTTTTGGTGGATTCCGTTTCTTCCAGCAGTTGCGCCGAGCGACGCATCGACTTGAATCGCGACTTGGTCAGACGAAACAGAATCTGATGCCCCTCACCGGTCATCGAATATGCCACGCTGAAAATTCCGAATCCCGAATCCGCAAAGATCAAAGAATTCGGAGGAAGGCGTTTGGCCAGTTGACGAGCCAGTTTCACTTCGGACGTGTTGCCATCTCCGTACATCGCGCCCAGTTCGGGAGGCAGCGCGGATCCACTTTGCACTTCATGAGCGACCAGCATCAGCATCACCGGCCAGACCGTTTCTCCGTACTGGTTGGTGGCCGGAGGAAAGGCCGTGCGGAGCTCGCTGGTGGGACTGAGCGTCATGGTGGTGCCATCAATGTTAAAGGCACGCCGTTCCCCAAACCACGAAGGCGTCTGCTGAATGAAGGAGTCACAGACACGCTTGGCAAAGTATTCGACGACCTCCAGTGGCAACCGTTTCCGCGCGCGACTGTAAGCTCCGGATTTACTGGAGAGGGTGTTTTCCCGCACCCGTTTATTGTCTGGCAGCAACTCTCGGCTGTTCGAGAGAACGTCCTTTATCACTTCGCTCATCGATTTGCCCTTGCCGAGTCGCTGCAGGATGAGCATCCAGATCGTGATGCTGGTTGTGTAAACGGTGGCGGGTCCTGTTGGCGCAAGGGATTCGAGTTCCTCGTCGGGTATGATGGCTCTGAGCATCTCAATCGCGGATGTCAGTTCCAATTCCGACAGCACACTTTCATCATTAAAAGACACGATTTTAAACCTGACATAAAGGCGGCGAACGAACGTATTGTTCGCGAGCGGCGCAAATGTCGTGCCAAAAACAGCGTTACAAAAATATATTTCTAAAGTAAGTGCCATTGGGCTAGCGCCGGCGGCTCATATAAAGACCAGTCACTTCAGCCTATGGGACGAATTCACTTGTCATCATGATGGCATCACGGTGAATTCCGCTGTGCTCAAGGTCCGCAAGCAGTTGACTCTCGGCTGAAGCTCGAGCACTTTGGCGAATGAGGACTCGCACTTTAATTCCATTGGAATCCCCCTTGGCGAGCGATGCCAGTTGCACGATACGCGAAAGTTCGGCTGGCCGATGGATCGAATCAGGATTTCCAGGCAGCTCAATCATGTATTGGAAGTCGTCGATCAGAATTGTGAGAAGATCGCCGGACAGTGCTTTGCGTTCATCATCCGTGAGGCCGCCCACCACAGATTCTGGCGCCGCTAGACTGGAATTTTCGTCTGGATTGGTTTCACTGCGGCCAACAGCCGCCTTTGAATTTTCGGGCGATGTGGTTCCTTTCCCAGTGCCGGATCCACTAGCCCCTGTCCCTCCCGGGCCAAATCCTCTGAACAACATAAACAA
>JBBQQG010000137.1:0-2868 GCA_038216175.1 Saccharimonadales bacterium (SeqCode) | reverse complement strand
ATAACACCTTGGACCCAAGACTTTATCAGGTTTTGTGAGAAAAATCCAGGAAAATAAAAACGCCAGATCTGTTCGCGGTTCGACCGATGTTAAAAGACCCGAATAACCGCAAAGAAAATTGGCGTTCATATTTACTATTGTGTGGTGGCCATTGATTGGTTGATAGCTTTGTCTATCTAGCCAGAGGAAAGCGCCTAATGTACACCTTCGGTTTTTTATATATTTTTGTATTTTACTATTTTTGGTCGAACTAGATCATTTCCGTACAAAAACATAGCTGCGGGTCGTGAGACCTGCCGCGCTTGTAATATAAATATAAATTAAAAATTATAACTTGAGTTAATTCAATAGAACCATACTTTATATACTTGTTCGAACCATTACCGGTAGTGGTCGGCGGCGCGGTTTCCTTCTCCCACGATGAGACCTTCTCCGAATCCTGGGCGGCGCCAGCCACGACCGGTGGACTTTCGCCCATGGATCCCGTTGCGGAAGCCACAAAGTGAGCCGGAAAATGAGCCCGACGCTTCGCCTCATCACTGGCTCGCCGTTCCGCCATGAAAGTCAACAGCGACAGCTTCGACCCTGATGCAGCCTGCGCGCTCACCTAGGGATGAAATCTGATGGGTTAATTTTGCTTCCTGTTTGGATTCTGAAATGCTTCGACATACTAAATTCGTGATTTTGTACACGTTTTCCATTAAATCGTTTTTTTAAACAACGATTTTGGAGACATTTGGGGAAATAATAACATCCGTACAAGGGATGGAACCTAATTCCGGCCATTTTTTATTCCTGCTTCTCTATTTTCGACCTGATTCAGCCCACACTTCATTTAATCTAACAGAAATAATTCGACACAAGTCCAGAAACCATGTCAAATATAGTTGTCGAAGTTTAAGTATCTAAAAATACCGTAAAAAAATAATTTCCAATATGGCCTTCGTTGAAAAGGTACTTTTTGAGACGAATATTTTGATCAGTTTCAGGTGGAAAAGCCGCACTTTGTTGACTGCAGCAATTTCTTCTAATTATAATCGTTCGTTTATTTTCAGTTTGAGCTGAATCAGTTGAGAAGTGAAACAGCTATCAGTGGCCGGAATTAGGTTCCAAAAGGGGGGTGGCCGGAATTAGGTTCCATCCCTTGTACATGTCAAAAAATAAAATGTACGCAGAGAAAAGCAGAATAAAAAAATCGCAAAAATTACAATGTTTTAAATCAAAATCAATCAATCAATCAAGCATTTCATCAGTCCGCCAATCAATCAATCAGTCGAATAAACGCCCACTAAATTAAACAAATAAAGGTAGTATATTATCATCAAATGCCGAAAATATGCGTCTAGACTATGGATTTGTATTTGCAAGCTTTCCATAAAAATCCCTATCATGAAAACTCACCGGCACGTAACGAGCAGAACCACAGTCGCTCTCTTTCTTTTCACCATCAATCGGTGCTTTGATCTCCTTGGACTTCTTTTCCCCGCTGGCCTCTTTTTCCGCGATCGAGAACAGCTTAAACAACGGCCCTGGCGCGGCCCCCGCCGTTGTTGATGGCACAAAACGGGCCGCCGTACCGCATTCATCGGTCTTGGCCACTTTCGCCGCCGGAGTGATGGCTGAGCCACCCGTCGGGCGGCCTGGTGACGGTGGACGCTTCTGCCGATTTAAGAGCGGTGGCAAGGTCGGCGGCTTGAAGAGTGTCTCTGGTTTGGTGATACTCTTCACCGGAATGTTCAGGGTGGGAAAGATGCGGGTTTTGAAGTTGGTCCGCTTGGGAATGACACAGTCGCCGAATCGCGGGTAATACCGTACGATGGATGGAAAGTTGCTCAGGCCCTCGAGCAAGGGTGAGCCGGCTTGGGGATAAACTGAGAAGTTGGGGTCCACGGAGGGATAGGTGTCAGATGGCGGTTTGGCAGTTTTTGCATCGATCGGCAGATTCGTCGTCGTCGGCGCGGGCAGAGCGAAACAAGGCTGCTGTCCTCTCGCTGATTCATCCACGGGATCCCGGTCGAATAGGAAAACACGCCGGCCCATCGCAAATGACACATGCCTGCCGAAAAGAGGCTCAACTGGGAGGTACAGACTCTATCATTTCAAACAAACTTTGAGTGACGTCAATCAATCAATCGATCAATCAATCAATCAATCAATCAATAAATCAATCAATCAATCAATCACTTATCAATCAATCAATCCATCATACATCAATCAATCAATCGATAAACTTCTAACTGAGAAGAGCGCAAGTAAATCAATAAATCAATCAATCAATCCACAAGTTTCGAATAAATAAACATTTTTGCATCGGGTCCAGACTTCGGCGGTGCTACTGCTTACCTTTTCTCCGTCTTTTTGCCCGGCGAGGCTAGGATGCTTTTCGGCGCAGGCATCGTAAGCTCCTTCAAACGAAACTCGATCTTGCCATCGGGGGTACTGATGGCACTGGACAGAAAAGAATTAAATGGACCATTGCCTGCATTTGGGAAAAAAACCCGCATTTCATCTAGTTTCACGATATACCTTGATACTTTATACGATAGAACAAATCCCTGCTGCGACGCCATGGCGCGAACTGACAATCTTGCAGAATCTTCGGATAAGCCCGAAAAACTCGCGGCTTTCCTGCCAAAAAAAGGGTTTCGAATCATTCCGCAAATGACAAAGACTGTGCAAACAAAACGAGGCAAATAAAGAACGCACCTGCCAAATAAAGACCTAGGGACTTTCCAGGAGCAGAAACCGGCACACTAGAAGGACTGGACGAACGTTTACTGATCGAGACCTTTTTTTAAAAAAACACGACTTTTTTACCGCATTCCAGAACAGTTATCCTGTCTCTTCTGTCTTCTAGACTCTGGTACA
>JBBQQG010000136.1:0-2871 GCA_038216175.1 Saccharimonadales bacterium (SeqCode) | reverse complement strand
CTCGCTCCCCGCTAGTGTACAGCCCCGCGCCTCGGCGCCGCCCCCGCCGCCCGGCGGGGGGGGGGGGCGCCCCCCCCACCCACCCCGGGGGACCATTTTTCCCGTCTACTGTTTACGTAATCCAGCCAGCGGTGCTGTCTCTCCTTCTCCCCTCTCTAGCCCTGCCTGTATCCGGAGTGGGATTTCGTGGGAACAAACCGACGAGGAGGACTGAACGGCTATGACGGGAATGGCGCTGCTGCTGCATGCATGCAGTGCGCGCCCAAAGAAGATAGACTAAAAGAATGCAATATAGAGGGCGCCACCGGTCAAACCCCGCCCTCTAAGTTCGCATTGAGACGCTGGTCAGACAGCGAGTTTCTAACTCAGGGGGCGGGTTTGACCGGTGGCGCTCCCTATATTGCATTCTTTTAATCTATCTTCTTTGGTGCGCGCCACATCAAGTGTGACAAAAAAAGAGGAATAATCGATGGTGCGTCCGGCCGGACTGCGTTCGGGGGATGAAAATGTGGGAGAGAGCCGGCTGGTCGCTTGCTCCACACAGTGTATAACGCGGACCCGATACTACACTATTACGATAGTTCTCCAGTGTGCTTTTGCACTTTTGAGTCACGCTCTCTCTCTCTCTTTCGGCTTGGTGCCCTCTTCGTGTGTTTTTTTTACGGCGTTGAACGATTTTACATGGCTGCCTCCTATCCGCTGAACAGTTTAGGGAAACGGGTGGGGTGTGGGGATTTTGGAGTCGATTTCCCGAAGATACCATCTTGGGTGAAGAGTTTCTTTTTTTCGGCTGTCATCTCTCTCTCCCATTATTGTGGATTGGTGGGCTTTATATTTTGCATCTGACACTGGCGATCGCACTAGACACTCTAAATTGAAATGAAATAATGGACTAAAGACATTTAAATTTTTTTTTAAAATTATCATCATTATTATTATTATCATTATTATTATTATTATAGACATTTTAATTATTTTTTAAAATTAATTAAATTTAGGTAACACGGAAGACTTTTAAATTAAACCGAAATAGACGCGAATATAAACAGGAAAACATCATATTGACACAATCAATATAGTGAAAAATTCCCTTTTTCGGTGTCTGACAAAGCAGTCGAAAAAATCCAAGTAGCTTTCAATATTGATCCATTAGAAAAACAAAAAACATTTATTTACAGCGTTTGGGTTACACGGTAAGCTAATCCGGTCTTTTCCATGTCGGCTCAGGTCGTTTGTCGCTTCACTTATTTATGCCTGGCACTGTACACTGTACAGTAATGCCACACCGGGACTTACATATAGCAGTACCAAAGGGGCTTTGCCGCGGTCCGCCACGCGTAAATTCCTCCACCCACAGGTCCGGAAATTGACTTTCACCCTAAAAAGCGTTCGCCTCTGTCGCGACGGCGACAACATTTTGAACTGCCCTGTCGTATGTATGTAATATGGGTGAGTTAACTACAGTCGATCTCCCCCGATCGATGTCGCTAATGCACCATTATTCCCGCTAATTTTTCCCCACTTTACGATGGAGGTACTACAGCGTTTTTGCATGCAGTCGCATATACTCTCAAATGCAAGGGGGAAGCAATTCGGTCTGCCGGCAGGGGCCAGAGGGGAAAATACACCCGGTCGGCTGAATTGAACGACCTCCTGGATGACCGACCAACGATCAGCACTGCAAGCACAACAGTGTCCTAAATTGGAAACAATAAGGCGCCGGCTTCCGGTTGATTGTTTGATTTTGCGCGGTTTTTTTTCAAATACACGCGTAATCAATCAATCAACCAAGACACTCTGCCTTGCTTTTCCTCATTTAGGAATTGTTTCCGCTGTGGACTTCCGAACTGGTATCCCCCAGTCCGGAGTGGAGGACGGACGCTTGAATAATTAGAGTTTGCGTGCCCGGCTTGCAGATATTCCCGACCGCATGAACGTGTCCCGAAGGGGTGGTGATCCGAGAGGTCGCCGGCTTGCCCCTTTCTAAACCACTACATGATTATCGACGTCTGTATTGTACACACAACCCGTGTGTGTCCCTGTGTACCCTGCCCAGGAACAACATGGTCGTTATGCGGCGCAGTGAGTTTTTCCACGTTTGATGGGCGCCTTTTTTGTGTGTGGCCGGAAAGAAAGTTGTTTACCCAAGCCAACCCGGCAAAAAACCAGGTCGATTGCCCATTGCACGCTCAATCTTCCCAAGCTAGCCGCAGTTCGATTGGTCCGGCACTACCTTCCTCGTTTTCCGTCTTCTTCTTGTGATTGGTGGTGGAGGCTAAACATGGACGTATAACAAGGCACTATTTGACGTATTATTATTATTACATGATGCCGGAAAGCGGTCGATCCTTTTTTCTTCTCCTTCCCTTCAATTTTCTTTTGCTCCTATCTTCCTTGGCCTGGCCGGATGTACCCGTATACGCGGGGATCTGTCTATGGTCGTTGTGTGAACTTATACAAAAACACACACAGTGTCTGCCGGGCAATTGCCGGCAATCTTCTTTTCATCAATTTTTAAACACCGGGGGAAATGTGAAATGAGGTTCAAATGATTGGGGCGTGCCCCATTTGTTTGCCTCGTGTTATAAAAACAATTTTCTCTCAATTGTCTCGGGGTGAAACAAAAATTATCATTGTTCAAATAATGTGATTTGCTGTTAATTGTATTATTATTATTGTTATTATTGTTATATTATTATTGATATTTAATATTATATTATTGTTTATTTCTTCATTATTATTTACTATTTGTTATTAATTGTTATGTATTCATTTATTATTGTTATTGTATTTGGTACCGGTATATTAATTGATTAGTTAATAATATGTGTAAACTGTGTACGAGACTTAGCGCCTGGGATGGCCCTCCCC
>JBBQQG010000135.1:0-2949 GCA_038216175.1 Saccharimonadales bacterium (SeqCode) | reverse complement strand
CCCCCCCCAAATGCCCAAGGTAGCTGCCGCAGTGCTCTGGTCAGACACAAGACACCCAACAATTGTCCGTATGGCTAAAAAAATAGGCTCGTTTACTATCAAACTCGTCCACTTTCTGCATTACACCATCATTAAAGACTCCGCATGTACTTTGTCAGTATTCTCTATCTACTTTGATCTTACTTATTCTGCGTTAATTTTATGCAAGAACTATAGCGGGTTACGTTCGTCATGCACATGACATACATTTGATGTTTTAGGTTTGAGTTAAATACGATAATGAGCTTACCCATTTATTGTCATGGTGGTTTTTGCATGGTCAAGCAACGAAAATACTGCATAGGCTCAACTTTTTAAGCAAACATTGTGGCTTTCCATGTCTGCATCTTAATTGTATTATAACATGGTACAATGTGTTGTAGTATTTGTTTGACTATCCGGCCGATACCTACCGGCATGTACAGATATAAAAAGTCGTCCAAAACTAAACGTTAACGTTTCATTGTTAATCTTTACGCCATTTTGAGCGAACGAAGAAGCGATTGCCCTGGCCCGGTGGGGCAACGACTACCGGTGGAACCGGTGTGGTGCTGCGTGTGGTGGTGGATGTTGCGCCGGTGGTGCTTCTAATGGTGCCATTGCTCGTGCTGGTAAGGTTCCCGTTTATGACCACGACCACCGGTGGCATGAAGAAGCCATACGGATTGGATATTACAAAGGGAGAAAATCCATTAATATCAATGGTGAAATTCGTCGGGTTGTCGTAGGAAGTGTTGTAGAGAGCGTTCGGGGAGAAGCCGGACGGTGGGGCCAGTGGCGCGCCGGGATATTGGCCCCCGTTGAAAAAGAGCGGTTGAAGCTGAAAATAAAACGGCACTTCCGCCAGGACGCGCAAGGCCAACAACTTCAGCAGCAATTCAAGTCGAACCAATGAAATCATTTTTTTTTTAAAGCGGAAAAAAATTATAAAGTCAAGTTATTGCGGCTCGTTCTGCATAATACGTTGCTCAAGGATAAGAGCAATCAACAAAAATGTATATGGTGCATACGATATAACAGATGAATAAAAAAGACTAACATATATCATAGCCCAACAAACAACCTTAACGACTAGAACCAACAAAACTTTGACACTGATAAAAGCGAAAGCAACTACAGTATAATTAAGAGAGTCTGTAGTGCGCAGTGGAATATAAACAAAAAAAGTGGCCACAGAGATATCAGGCAAAAAAAAAAGACAATTGACAATTTATTAGAGCACTACGCCTAACGAAGCGTTCTTTTGTGGTGCTTCTTTCGCGTTTGTCGTGCTATTTCCGGTGAAGCTGCTGCAGCTGAAGGTCGGCTCTCTGTATTGCAACCATGAGCCTTGGCTTCAAACTCCGCTTTCCGCCTCACCCCCTGGTACACTTCCTCATCCATCAACCGCTCTTTTCGCCTTAAAATTTCCAACAACTCCCGTTCCAGCGCAAAGAGCTCCACCCCATCCGTGGCAGCAGCCCCGCGAAATCGGGTAACAATGTCATGCCGCCTCGCCTCCAACCGGCGAAATGATCGCAGAAACACCAGCTCGCGCCGTTCCTCCTCCAACCGTTCGCGCCATCCCAGTAGTCGACGGAGATTATCCAAAAAATCCGGATCGGCCTGGCCCAGGGACTTGCGCTGATCGGCGAAATCCTGCCGCGCCCGTTGAACCACGTACATGTACTCCTCATCCGCTCGGGTTGTAGAGGTCTCTAGATTTTGCAGCCGCACTTCCAGATCCGCCAGGCTCAACCGGTACGGATCCCGTTGCTTTATAGGTCCAAAAAGTCTCTGTAGTTGCCATCAAGTAGATGGAGTGAGAAAGAGGCAGTTCTTACCAGCGACTTTAACGTTCGCCGTTGCTTCTCCTTCGCTAGGGGAGTTTTGAAGGAGGTTTGCAGGGCAGAGACTGGCTGTTTTGGCAGAGGTGGCTGGGGGGACGTTGATTTGGCCAGGTTGGCGTTACGGAGGACGGGCGTACTGGGCGAAAGTCTCCGGGGACTAGCTGGCAGGCATGGTGAGCGAGTTACGCTAGGTTGTGATGGTTTGGCTTTTGCCAACCGGTCCGCCGTTACCGTTGCCCGGATTGGTGGGTCGGGAGCAGGCCGTCGTGGCGATTGGTGACTGCAAGAGTCGGTTTCATCATTTTCAACCCGGGCATGGTCGCCTTGGCCGGCGTGAAATGGTCTCCTCGGCGCGGGGTTCTTGAGACTTGCTGAACGGCTGAGGGGTGACTGGACGTTTGAAATGCCGTTTTGACGCCGATCAAAAGTAAGGGATTCGAGGAATTTCTTCCGTGGAGCTGGGGTGGGAGTGTGGGGAATGGCACGATTGGGAGGTGGTGGGGAGGGGCAACTGGCCTCGGGGAAGTAGTCTCGGCGCTCCTCCGCCTCGTCCTCCTCGGTACTGAATGGATTTTTTTCTTCGTCATAGGAATGCCTTAATGGATTAGTAGTAATATTATCACAGGAGTTGGTCGAGCCAAAAGGATTGAGGCTGTCGGGATACGTGACGGCTTGGGCGCTGTGGCTGCGCCTGCCGCCACGACCACGTAGATGAAGATCCGTCATTCCCGGTGTCATATGTGCTGACACGTAGGCAGATCGACACATTAGCTAAAGAAAAAGTACCATTTGGCTCTACAAAATATGCTATTGATAACGATAACGAAATATTTCAAATTGTGAGTAGAAGTACAGCCATGTTGTAGCTATGTGAAATCCGGGAAGAATTCGGTATACGGCGCCAAGCAAACCAATCAGACCCAACACTTCGATTGATTGATTGATTGATTGACTGAATCTGCCGAAGTCATCAAAATCATCAATATCAATAATTAATTGATGGATTTTGATGAGTTTTGATAAGTTTGATGGGTTTTATGATCAATCCATCAATGATACTGATGGCTGGGTTCGATTGGTT
>JBBQQG010000134.1:0-2978 GCA_038216175.1 Saccharimonadales bacterium (SeqCode) | reverse complement strand
CGATGGCTTAATAACATCTGATGCAACAATTTGTATTCACATTGTGTTTTCGCTCACCACAATCAGAGGTGTGGCCCTCCGGCGAAGAGGGGTTGGGGGACCCCTCCCGCTCCAGAAGGAAGGTGAAGGGGTGTGGTCAACTGCGAGTCCCGGGGGGGGGGGGGGGGGGGGGGAAGGCTTTTTTTAAGGGGGGCCTATATGAAATAGCACCCACCGACAAAGACGTGGAGCGATGACCTTTCTGGAGGCAGGCCGGGAGGTGGTGGTCTATTTTGCCGGAGGGCAACACCTCTAGCCACGATTAAGACTTGCTAATCTCGCTGGTCGAAAAAACTAGCAATTTCAAACACGAACACCATCAGTGGGGCTGAGAGTGCGTCCCAGGTCTCCAGCCTCGTGATGAAGCTAGACTAACACGTTCAAGTATGCGGAAGTGGGTGAGGTGACTTAGAAGCAAACTATGTACTATTCCCTCCTCCGATTTTGATTATTTACGTATTGATCAATAGAGCAAAAAATACTGTTAACTATGGTGCTCAAGACAGCGGCAGACATTCACTTTTAGATGCTTGAAAAAAAGGTTAAAGTTTGACCATTTTCAATGCAAACCAGTATGATTTTTGGATGATTCATTGGTTGATTGGTGAAAATGACTGTACAAAATGACATCGACGTTTCATTTTCAGCAATCAACCAATCAATCCTCCAAGAATCATACTAGTTTGCATTGAAAATGGTCAAACTTTCACCTTTTTTTCAAGCATCTAAAAGTGAATGTCTGCCGATGTCTTGATAGCTCACAGTATTTTTCGCTCTATTGATCAATACGTAAATAATCAAAATCGGAGGGAGAATAGTACATAGTTTGCTTCTTAGACGGCAAGGTAAAAGGCGTTCTTTTAATTGCCTTTGAAGGCAGATGTGGCAAATAAGTAATTATCATTAGTAATACTACTACAGTAAAATCTCCAATAACTAAATGACGTAGGCAATGCATTTTTACTCATTTGTCTCATACATTGTATTGTGTGACTCAGACCCACGAGTAGAAATCCACTGCCTACGTCATTTAGTTATTGAAGATTTTACCGTACCGCGAAAAAGAGTAAAGGTACTATCAAATATTTCGTCTTATCTATTTAAGTACTTAAGTACTTCGTGGATGTTAATTTTATGGAACGAGCTATACTCATTTTGTGTAGGGTATTGACGGTAATTCGTGATTAACCGGAGAATTTTCGCTTTGTATAGCTCCGAGACGGAATTACAAATTTACATACGGGAGACATTCAGTTATCTGCAGTACAACGAATTGTGTCTAATTTTTGACAAAACATTTTTTGTGTATAATTCTAGACCGTTTTGTTTTGCAAAGTACTCACTCTTTTTCCGGGCGATCCATGCCCGGATGGTCTCATTCGATCAAGCAAGTCTTGCAGAAAATGCAGCAAGACGAAAAAGTAATGCTTGCAAACTAAGGACAGGTTGATAGTTTGTCTCAGGAACCCAGCTCAAAAACCTGGATATTTGAGAGGCTTTATTTGACCGAATTTTTTTATGTGTTACGGTCTAGAAACTTAAATTTTTCAAGGTCTGTGCATTTTTTACAACCTTTTCGCAATCATTGGAGAGGATTTTAGCTTGAATCGGACGAAAAACGACAGAGTTTCTCGCAAAACAAAACTGTCCAAAATTGTAAGCAAAAAACGCTTTCTCCAAAATTAGACACAACTCCACGTACCTTAATCCGCCCCCGCTGATCTGATTCAGCCTACACAGTACAGGTAGGTGCCGCCACTTCCGCTGCGCTGCCGAAGAGTACCCTTGTACACCTGTTATTGCTCAATCCTAAATTTGGTGTACCGAGACGCGGCTGGATGACGGCGGTTAGTTATTCGTGACTTGCAACACTGGGGTATCATGCTGAATGAACATCGTCTTGAATAATTACAGCACATCACTACGTATTAGTAAAGGGAAGTTGCGGCATAATAGTGTTTGTCGACCTTAAGCGCGGCAAAACTCTAAGCCACTATCCTGCGAGAGGATCTTGGCCTCATGACAGAGACTGTCAGCGGTTGTGTGTGGCGTTCTCGCTTGCGCAGTCGCACTTCTTAGGCTTACCACGCCGCCTGCGCCCCTTGATAAAACCGGGCGGGCGGAATTGAAGCACGAAAGGGGGGATGGCGGAATATTAGTAAACTCCTCGTACTTTACAGCTGTGATGGTATATTTGACAGCCTTGAACTTGGGCCACCTCACTGCCTAATGTCGGTGCACCAAACTTGGCCCACACAGGAAAGTGGTCGATTGATTGCTTGACTGACAGTCATTTTGTATCCAAATTTTCCCCCGCTGTTTCATTGGCCTAGTTTTGGTTTGATTTGTCCGAAAATACATGTAAATTAATGAAATGTAGTAGATTTTGATTAAAAGCCAGAATCTGCCCCGTTCCGCTGCATTTGACGGAGCCGTTTTGTTGTGGTTTTCAACATGGCGTTCAATGGGCAATGTCCAGCCCGTTTGTTGTGGATTTTTCGTTTTTTTTTATACCTTGTGCCTTCCGCGTGAGGATTAAATTGGGTTGTCAATATTCAAACTTAATTTCCGGCAAAGAATGAAGGTGAGAAACACATAATCAGGCGAGTTTCAGTGGGACATGTTAACCACAAAGCAGAATTAGATAGAATTGGTCCGTTGATTGATTGATTAACCTTGTCTGATTTTAAGTAATGGCAGAACTGCGTGATAGTGTGTTTCCCTGTTTCATTCTTTGCCGGAAATTAAGTTTGAATATTGACAACACAATTTAATCCTCACGCGGAAGGCACAAGGTATTAAAAGAAAACGAAAAAACCACAACAAACCAGCTCCATCAAATGCCGCGAAACGGTGCAGATTCTGGCTTTTAATCAAAATCTACTACATATTATTAATTAACATGTATTTTCAGACAATTTCAAACCAAAACTAGGCCA
>JBBQQG010000133.1:0-2984 GCA_038216175.1 Saccharimonadales bacterium (SeqCode) | reverse complement strand
ACCCATGTAACAATGTCGATTATTATTGAGAGAGATTAATAAACAATGTTATACGGGATTGTTTGTAGAGCAGTGTTTGTAAATAAACATGGTGTAATGGAATGTAGAATATATATTTGCAGGAATACATCATGATAACGTCCAGGTACAGGTAATGTATTGGGTTATTTGAAAAATTATTTTCTACTGGATGCCTGGCTGCGTGTTGGTCCGAACGATTTGCAGCTATGTTATAACAGTAAGAAGCTAAGCCTGACCACTTAGTGGAGTTAATTACAATCCATTTAAATAGCAACTGCAGTATACTGTACTTTCTGTAGGTTCGTTTGATGCCATTGATTACAATTATTTCTGCCACACTTTCCATTTTGGCTGTTATTTTTTCTGCATATATTTCCGAACCATCAGCTATCAACCACCGAAAATATATACTTTCATACGACAATCTATACATTCAGTAATGTAAAACAGGGTATAATGGGTGACACTCGCAGTATAAACCTCGACATTACACAAATAACTGATAAGCAGTTTTCAATCAACAACAAACACTTTTTTTTACAGAATAACTATTGTAATGATAGTATAATGCATAATAACATGTAAAGGTCTGTATAAAGCGCAAAGTTATTTCACTTCTTTTTTGGAATTGTGGCGTCACCATTCATGGCCTGCAGGAGTCCGTTCCCCGCGGCAAAGGAGGCGTAGTCCATGCCGCCGGGTGGCCGGAAACCCAGGTAGGGAAATCCCATGGCTTGGTCGGCGCCGCCACCGCCACCGGGCAACCTCGGCAGGCCATTGGCCGCCGCCGCTGCCGCCATCATGTTGATGGGCGAGAAGGCCGACCGCATGGCCGCGTCCATCGTGCTGCTATTGAGATGGGGGTAGAAGCGGGAAAAGAGGGGATTATTACGCTGCATGTAATGATGGGCCGCCGCCATGTGGGCCGGGGTGTTGTTTGGGGTGATGGTAGTGGCCGTGGCCGCGGTGGAAGCCTGGATCTTCAGCATGTGTTCGATGGTGGGCAGAACGTCGCCTTGATTCTCACGGATGACCAGCTCGAGGAGGCTGCGTGACTGATGGGGGAACAGCTGGGTCAGCACTTCCAGGGGGTCGTTTTTCTTGCCATTACTGCCGCCTTTACCGTGGTTGCCATGGTGATGGTTATGGTGGTGATGGTGGCTGGACGGGGTGATTGGTGGGGGATTGAAGACGGCCAGCTTGTAGTCGCCCTTGGAGGAGTCAGAGTCGAGGTCGGAGACGTTGTCCTCGCTGAGGCCGCCGGTGTTGTTGCTGTTGGGTGTGTCGCTGCGTTCGGGCGAGGTCTTGCCGGTGGAGAGGTCAGTAATGTTGCTGATTTTACGGCCTTTAACATAGAAAATGTACAATTTTAATGATAGGTAAAATATTTTAGCTGTAGTAAATTTTACAAAAAATGCAAATCTTTTACCTATCATTAAAATTTATATGAAAATTAAACAAGCAAAGTAATTATTTTTAATTTTATTACATCTAATGTACCTTACTATGCAATGTAATTTATAGCAGTGAAATTTAGTTTATAGTAATGTAATGAAATTTATCAACAATACCCGTTTTTTTATGCGGCTAAAATATATGATTATATGAAATACAATGTAATGTAATTATGATAACATAAATATCGTAACGTGTTGCATGTATTTTTTATGTGATGTATTAAACTTGGTTATTTTGGTTTAGTATACAATGTGATAACACGTAAATGCGTATCATCCATACGAATATGCGTAGAAAAAAAGTTACATATTACGTTTATGGATTATTACAGATAATCACAACTAAACCATATAGTAATGTAATGCAGGGACAGTAAAAAATATATTTCACGACGTTTATTAATGTAATTATTGATAGTATTGGTTTGGAAACATGATGACACAACTGAATGATGTAAATTATGTATAAATGCTTGGTTTCCATGACTTACCGTCGATGGGTTGGCCTGACAGTAGGGTCTCACGGTCGTCATGGTCAGTGCCGGTGGAGGCACTCGATCGCGGCGATGTTTTCTGTTTTTTCGTCGGCTTCTTTGTCCTTTCTGCAAATAAAGAAGCGAACCATTACTTTTTACAGCAGCCCGCCTTGTCAAAATCAGGAGCCCATACTGCACAGTACGAGCACTGCAGTAAATGACCGTTCAATACACTTTACCCAAATAATAAGAGGCTGGACGAAAGAACACACACGCGCGCGCTTTCCTTTCATCATTTTTCATTTTGACTGAAGCGCTCAAACAGTTTTGCCATTCAATGGGAGTACAAAACGTTTTACATTGGGTACATGTTTAAGAGTAAATGAGTCTAAATTTGAGCAAGTATTTAATTTGTACCGGCGGGCTAATCGGGCCAGAGAGGGAGCGACGATCGAGCAAAGAGCGGGCAAATGACACGTGTTGATGACAGTTAACTGTATATCACCCATGCGATGGTTTGCCGGGTGGGGATTGCTGGATTTGTTTTTTTCCGGTTGTATTAACACACACAGTCAAGTTGGTTGCCGTGAGTTGACCCGTGGAGACAATGGGAGGACGAGTCCCCGCGCTGAATGAAAAATGTCTCTTTCGTCCATGGTACAATGTATTGGAACAGTTGTTGGTGACTTCTTCAAGTGTGGGTGTTGCGGACATTTGCCTCAAGTATTTACATGTTACGGTACGTCCTGAAGTTTCAACGTATAACATAACGCATCCCTCCAAGTTAATTTAATTTTTCCATTACGAGGCTAAAAATTTCAGTCGGGCCACCCGACAAAACGGAATGACAATCGGGCCACAAGCAACATTTTTTTCCGAACTATTCTATCTTTGGTATCATTAAATCGGGCTTAAATTCCTTTGAATACTCCGATAGTCAAAGCCGAGCCAAGTTTCAAATCTGAATTTAGAAAAACAAAAAACGGTCTGAAAAAAAAGTAAAGCGGAATGCCTTCCGTTTTTTATTTTT
>JBBQQG010000132.1:0-2997 GCA_038216175.1 Saccharimonadales bacterium (SeqCode) | reverse complement strand
CATGCGGCGCTGCTGAAGCGAGCTGAACGCGAAGCCGTTTACGCGATGCAGATACTGCGCGCCGTGTTGCGCTGGCACGGCGTCGTGGTGCCGGGTAATCCGCTGGGGCGGGACACCGCGGGACGAGATCGGATCGTGCTTGCACCGGCCAAGGGCAACCCGTCACCGATACCGCCGGAAAAAATGGGCGCCTGGTGGCGAGCGTCGGCTATCGCGCCGTCAAGGATCGCCGCCGACTACTACCGCTTTCAGCTGCTCACCGGATGTCGCGGTGGCGAGATCCACGGTGACAAGCGCTACGGCTACGAGCCGATCAGGGTCGGTGACGTCGACTTCGACGCGGGCAAGATCGTCCTGCGTGACACGAAGAACCGGAGCGATCACAGGCTGCTGCTGTCGCGGCAGGCGTTGGAGATCGCCTCACGGCACTGCTCGGACCGCAAGGCCGACAATCCGTTGTTCCCGATCGTAGACGCCCGCAAGACGCTGGCCTGGATCAACAGGCAGGCAGGAACGAAGGTGCAGGGGCACGGCCTGCGCGCGACCTTTTCGAGCGTCGCCGAAGAGCTCGTGTCTGGCGGCGCGCTGAAGCGGATGCTGAACCACGCTACCGGGGGAGATGTCACCCTGGGCCACTACGTTGGCAAGAGCGAGACCCAGCTACGCGCCGCTTGGCAGACGGTGGCTGACTTCATCGAAGCGGAGGCGGCCAAGGTAGCTCAGCCGGTATCTGTGCTGCCAGTACGTTCCAGGCGGCGCGTTCAGCGCGGCGCCACCGTGCCGGATGTCGCGAAGCGTCGTCGACCATCGCGCGGAGCGCTGGCACCTTCCAGCGAAGGTGTTAACCCGCAGCCGATATCCGAACGGGTATAAGCTGTGAGCGAGCAGCGTAGACCGTTGTTCTGGGAAGGCACCTCAAAGAAGGACTTCAAGGCGTCCCCGGTTGCCGTTCAGAAGGACATGGGCGTGGCCCTGTTCATCGCGCAGTTGGGACGGACTGCAGGCTCGGCGAAGCCGTGGAAGGGACTGGGTTCAGGCGTCGATGAGCGGGTGGAGGACTTGCAGTCAACTAGCGCGCCCCTCCAGCTAGGCGGGAGTTCTCCCGCGCAACCGCGGTCTTGCGGAGCTCTCGCGCATATTCGCGTTCCTGATGGCCTTCTTGGTGGGTAGAGAACCTCGTACACGCCGCATCGCCAGAACCCTTTCGGGGGCCTCACTCGATGCGTCACGAAACACTGCAATGTCCGCACACCAGAAGCCAAGCGCTGCAGACCCGCCTACTTCAGCCAACCAGGCCTTCGCAGCCGCGCCGGCCTTTTGTGGGATAGCGCTCGGCGCTGTCACCGCGTCGGAAGTCAGCATCACCACTGCCGCCGGCTCGTTCGCCTCGCCAATGAGTGCGAACACGCTATTCGGGTAGAAGCCCAGCCTGCACTGGACAACAAGTTGAGCCCTCTGTGCGGGGTTTGACTTGCCGAGCAAATCAACTAGCAGGCTGGTGAGCCAGGTTGCCGGATCAGTCGAAGTGACTCCGCCGGCGACCATGCTGGCGACCTCGAGTGACGGCAAGACCTCGCTCTTGAAACCGACAGAGGGAGTTGCATAGACGAACTCTTCGAAGACCCGCCGCTTACTAGGGTTCGCACCAAAGCCTGCTTTGAGCTCCTCGTTTCGTGTAGCGTAGAGGTCGGTGGTAGCGCAAGGATAGATGCACGCGTCGAGGCCTCCCACTGTCACGGTAAGCGATGCACCGTCAGGGACACCCGCAGTCACTCCAGGGTTGCTACTCTCCCACTTGGACCCGTTGTGCCAAATGCGTGCCTTTGCAATCTCCTCCGCCCCCATCAAGCCGAAGGCGTTCAAAGGCTCGAAGCCCGCGAGTCCTGCGGCGAATTCATCGGCCGCAGCTGCCAACTCCACAAGGTCAATTGCCCCACTGGCGTTAGGTCGCGCTGCAACAATGAATCTGTCCGCCGCCATCAATAGAAGTTGCTCGGGACTGCTAGTTCGGGCAAGCAGACTGCTGCCTTGACGTTGAGGAGATGTCACTGACACGTAAACCGCATCAGTTCCCTTCTGCAAGCCATTGCCCGGCATCGTATAGGTGGCGGAGTAGTTCCAAATTTTTGCTGCCTCAACCGTTCGCGGGTGCTGGTCTGCTGCGACCCCAATGTGTTCGGAAGCGATTGGGGTTTCGAGTACCCGCCGCAGCGGGGCCGGTGCTGTGAATGCGGGCAGTGCGAAGCTAGTCCTTGCGGAATCGAGGTCAACTAGGCGTAACCACACCGTGCCGCTGCCCGCAGGTGTCAGCGACTTCAACGCGGAGAGGTCGACGAGAACATGCCGGCTTTCGAATATCAGGGCCGGGACCGGAACCAGCCCGGGATCTGCCCCCATCCAGGCGAGGACGGGAATCCGCCAGTTGGTTCCACAGGCGATCCCGGTAGTCGAGACTGGCAAAGATGGCTTGGGCGCGCCGGCACCAGGAGGTGCAGGATCACTGAAATCGCCAACAATCTTTAGCAGCGCTCCAGTTACGGCGGGCTGCTGCGGCTTCACCACCAAGTCCGCGATCGAGGCAAGCCGCCAGCACTCACTGGCTAGCCGCGAAACTGCGTCTTCGATTGCTCGACGTGAGGGCTCAGGGGACTCCTGGCCAGTGAACACGTTGCGGAGCCTTTCACCGCAGGTCACCCCGAGTTGATGCTTCAGAGACAAAAGCGAGCGCACGGCGTCGCGCACCGAGCCCAACTTCTTCTCTTCCAGGAGTGCATCTAAGCGCTCGCATGCTGTCGAGATAGTCGCGTCCAGATCCCGGTCGACGACTGTCGCGTCGGAGCGTTCTAGTGAGATTGGTTTGTTCGCAAACGGCAGGACGGCATGGAAGGCGTTGTCGTCTTTCAGGAATTCGCCACTTATGCACTTGGGGTTGATGAGGAAATAGGAGCCATGGGTCAGTGCCGGGTCACAGACGGCAAGTCTCGCAGCGAAGCGAAC
>JBBQQG010000131.1:0-3051 GCA_038216175.1 Saccharimonadales bacterium (SeqCode) | reverse complement strand
GAATAATTACATACAAATTCACAAATCAAGAAAAGTATAGTTTTCGAGGTTTAAATATCAAAAAACGCGAAAAAGTCTATCTCAAATATCCACCCCCCTCGTTTTATGTTTTTTAATACGAACAATTTCATCATTTTCAAGTTGAAAACTCTCACTTTGTGGGATTTTGCGATTTCTTCAAATTCTTATCGTTCGATTTATCTCAATTTGGATTGAATGAGTTGAGAAGAGAAACAGTTATTTATGTCCGGAATTGGGAGTCCAAGCATGCTGTCCGGAATTGGGTGCCGATCCATGTACTGTTTTATTTGTTTCAGCTGTTTCAAATAGTGTATTAATTAACAATACTGTATAAGGTTTTGGCATTTGTAATTAAGTCGATGGCATAATATTATTGAATATCAGGGCATGATTACTCCGCCAAGGATATTCGAACATTAACAAACTTTCCATGCTACGTGTCCCTGTCATACCCCACGTTACCGGTAAAGTCGGCTGCTTATATTTACTGTATTGGCCGGATCTTATTGACTTTTCAACACGCAAATTCGGACCGTTGACCAGAGACTACGGAAGTTAACTTTTCTAATTATTATTTGTTAAAGAGGTCGTAAAGGTCAGTCGACATATACGGTTTTCGAAGACATGGAAAAAGGTTATGAACAGATAGCGTAGGGGCGCTGGGGACGGCAAAGAGGCGTGGCAAACTTAGGTGAGTCAGATTCCGTAACCGGGCCTGAAGTTGACGCTCAGTGAAACATTATCCATCTTTCACTCACGATGTTGTGGACGTCTGGAAGGCACGGGCACTGTTAACATCGTATCAATTAACCATGCAAGCAAGCATGCCTTAATCAATGGCGGCGACAATTAAATTTAGGAACAAACGATCATTTCTTCGATTGACGATTCGCCCTTCCCCGAACCACTCGTCCTGACCACGTACCAAAACCTATTCATCCCGCGTGACCTCGTCCCGCGCAAATTTCATCCAAGTGCTTACTAAGCACAACCTTTAAAGCATGCATTAACGCATGTTAACATGGAGTATCATAGGTTTGGAGCGTGTTCCATGGTTTTATATTTCAGAATGGTAAGCCTAGTGGTTTTAATGGGTTTTGCCTGTTTGCAAAGGAATAATTTGACACGAATGAATCGTCATTGGGTGACCAATAGTTACGCGTAATCGCAACAAGATCACCTAACGAGAAACCCAAGTTTTTTTCAAAGAATCGATTTACTGTAGCACTATATTATATACATGTTTATTATCATCGTTAAGTTGACCTCGTGTAGTTTGTCCTGATGTAATGTAATTCGGCCAATAAATTTGAAAAAGTTAAACCAGTGCCTTTGTGGGACGAGTTTAGTTCAATTATCGCATGCCGCCAAACATTAATTCCAAAAGCAACAACAGAAAAAAAACTCTACCGCTGAAGAAGATGTTATAAAACAAACTACTTTATGTACATTATGCCACCGGGAACTACGAAACTTGTATTCCTTCATTTTGCGATTTAATTCTACAAACTGTTGACCATGGCGCCTGATCGATGCGTGCCGCTCTGAACAGTGCTTCCATCCATAAGCTGGATTTTCGCTTTGCGTTCATATGCGGGGGCTTGCCGGAGCCGCTCTCCATATAGGCGATACGCCGCCCGTCGGTAATCAGGGTTCATGGCAACAAACAGCAACTGTAAAGAAAAATTATTGTTTGTCGGTTCAGTTGATTATCGGGTTAAACAAAGTAACTTTATAACATCGTTCAATCTGGGTTTAATTTCTGTAAAGCCACGCATGCCCATGTACCGGTAAATGTCCCAAAATCTTATCGTATTATATGAAATCTTGGGAGTATGTTAAAATCACGTGTGACATTTGTAAACCAACAATTACGAGGCTTGTGACCTGGGAGGCTGGGACCCGGCCAATTGTTTGTTTCGCGTGTTATTTGTGCTTTTTTGTACAGTACGAGGTAAAGCTAGACGTGACAGCTGAAAATTGTAAATTGCTTTTGTAAAAATCTGCGTGCACAGCAACTGGGACATATTACTTGCGAAATCAACTGAAACATTCTAATTCAAGTTTTTGCCTCTGTCAGCCACGAAAAGTCCTTGTAACACAGGATGAAAAGAAATAATTCTCAGCACGAAAAAAGTAAAACCACAAAAATCCCGAAAGATTCAGCAACGCCCTCTATCGCCTGTCCAAACGCAATTATTGTGTATCCGCAAATTGCTTTTTTTATTTACATTTATCATACGTAGTGATTGAACCAAATTGAATTATCATGGTCGTCCAACTGGGTAGTTAATTCACGGCAAGATGGAAAGCTATAAGGGTGGCGCTTTTTAGGAGTTGACCGTAAGCCTCGTACAACTTGCGCACATTCTCTGGATCCGCATAATGTGTTCAACGCTTGTCGGAAAAGTTCTTAATTTTACCTAGTACTCTTAAGACGAGGCTGTTTTTTTGTGCTTACAAAGCAAGCAGCACTGTGCTCGGCTCTTGCCAAAATTATTACTGCCCGGGGTTGCTGTTGCGTTAAGACTTCATTTTGCATGTACAGTTGTACATAAGGGTGTTTTTTAACTTGAAATACGTGTCTAGGGGACCTTATTTTCTAGATTTTTTTGTCATATCTTACAGTTTCATATTGCTAGATTTAAACGCTAAGATTATTAGAATAGAGCGAGTCAGTGAATGACATTATTTATAGAGCTCCGAAAGAGAAAAATAATAACTATTTACGATGCGTGGTGTGAATGCGGATATGTTTATTTATAGACAAAACTGAATCCGTTTAATTAAGGAAGAAACAAAGATGACATTATGTACAGAATATATGCCAAATTAAATGGAGGTTAGATTCTACAGTAACCCTATACATTACATGTTAGGGATTTGTTGTTACATGCGTGGGTTTTTTGTAAATTTCCATAAAATATATTTCTTCAACAACCAGAAGAGCGACGAATACGGATGCAAACAATGAACTCACCGGCGTGGAGCAGTACTGTAAAAGGGAGAGGAGGAAAAAGTAGAGGGAAA
>JBBQQG010000130.1:0-2298 GCA_038216175.1 Saccharimonadales bacterium (SeqCode) | reverse complement strand
CTGTCTGTCTGTCTGTCTGTCTGTCTGTCTGTCTGTCTGTCTGTCTGTCTGTCTGTCTGTCTGTCTGTCTGTCTGTCTGTCTGTCTGTCTGTCTGTCTGTCTGTCTGTCTGTCTGTCTGTCTGTCCTATTGTCTGTCCCTGTCTGGGCACAGTAAATGTTAATCAAAGTATCCGGCTTACATAACAGAAACTTACAGTCTGCCACGGGCGCACTATTGATGATGACTCTTTGGGTCGTGGTAGTAGTAGTAGTGGTGGTAGTGGTGGGGGTGGTCGGTTTGGGAGTAGTCGTTGTCGTCGTCGTCGTTGTGGTGGGTTTTGCAGTCGTCGTGGTGGTGGCCGGCGAAGTGAACACTGAACATCCCGGTTCGGGTAGTGTCTGACCGGATCGGTAGCAACGGAAGTCGCCCCAGGGTGCCTCCTCAAAACAGCAGCCCTTAGCCTTGCACGCTGCCTGATCCAAGCCATGACCATCGTCACAGTCCACCCCGCATTCCGGCGAGATTCCCTGACACTGCAGGTTATCAGCTTGAACCACTGCAGCCAAGGCCACCATCAGGACGGCAGCCATAATAATGTTGATGCCGCGGAAACCGCCATTGCCAACCTTGTGGAGAGAGACCATTCCTGAAAAGGGAAAATGTTTTAGGCTTACTGGCATGTAGTGTCGGAAAGAATCGGGAAGGGAAACAGTTGTTTATTTGGAATTTTATTACTACAGCAATGGGAGAAACCAATGAACATGATCGTTGATGATAAGTCAACGATGACCTTATGATACAACTCTCTCGATGGGCCTTGAAATTTACGTTGAAAACTTTGCCGCGCTTGACCGTGCGTGCTGGTGGAATTTCATCGGTGGAAAATTGTATGACATGATATGTAATATACAATATTAATATTGAATCATATGCATATGCTTATCGAAATTTGAAAAATTGATCAACGCCACAAGCCTAAATGAATTTTTGCATGAGGTTATAGGACTACAAGTACTGCCACCTAATTCCGGACAGAGTGTTTTGACTCCCAATCCCGGACATGAGTAACAGTTTCACTTATAAAGGGATTCAACCTAAAATGAGATGAATCGAACGATAACAATTTGAAGATATGGCAGAATCCCACAAAGTGAGAGTCTTCAACTTGAAAATGATGAAATTCTTCGTCTCAAAGAACAAAAAAACGGAGGGCGGATTTTTGAGATGGACTTATTGGCGTTTTTGGATATTTAAACTTCGAAAAGTATACCTTTCTTGTTTTCTGAATTTGTATGTAATTATTTCCGTTCAATTAAGGCCAGTTTGGGCTGAATCAGATCAGAAATGACGAAGCCGTCATAAAAAATGTCCGGAATCGGGAGCCAAAACACGATGGGTGCCAATCCTTGTACTCTTCTATTTCCATCACTTATGATGGTTGCAGTTTAGATAAGATTTCGGTCCGTTCTGTACAATGAATGCAATCATATCGGTACATGCATATACTGCCCTACATACTGTAATTAAATACTACCAGTCTAAACTAAAGGACATACAATTACGATTCTCGGTGTACATTAATATTGAAGTGGCTGAATTGCAGAAAAGTGAAGAAAGCCTCTCTACAATCTGTTTTATCAGGTCAACTTATACCATGAGATATATATGAAAACGGGATGTTTTATAGTGGGTTATCAGTACATATATAGATTCTATACAGTACAGATTACGGGAAGCAAAATGCAAGAACAGCACCCCCAAGAATACAAAAATTGCGAAGCTAAAACTCCCTTAATCCAGCACATATTTTCACAACGAGTGTGGCTATTTTTCAATAGGTAATATTGAATTTTAAAAAATGGCTTCAGTTCGGAAGCACATTGTATTAGTTGCACCGCCGTTCTTCGGGCACGCCCTGCCGCTGCTGCATCTGGCCCACAAACTCAGCCGCTTCCATCGCATCACTTTTGCCGTGTCCGAAGCAATCCTGGAGAATATTCGCATCGAAATCAGCAACATTCCCCAGGCCATCCACCTCATTGGAGTGAGACAAGAGGCCACGAAATTAACCGACAAGCCCCGCAACATGGGCGAAGTTCTGCGCGACATCTTGGACCAATGCCTTCCCGGTCTGCGGGAATTTTTCCAGACTTTAGTTCGGAATACGCCGGAAAATGCCGCGCTGAATTTCAATCAGGACTCAAGGTTGGACATGAAGAATGCACTTCTTGATGCGTAAAATTATAAGCACAAAAACACCTCCTTAAAAGGACGAAAGCACCTTGAAAACAATTACCATAGAAAATTGCTTTAAAAA
>JBBQQG010000129.1:0-3090 GCA_038216175.1 Saccharimonadales bacterium (SeqCode) | reverse complement strand
AGTTATTTTGTTGTGATGTACAGTCAAACAAGTGATAAGCACACACTCACGTGACGGACAATCTATACACATGCCACTCATGGAATGAGACAGTTAGAGTAAGTGCTAAGGGGTAAATTCAGTCGCAGCACGGAGTCTGTCTGCTCAGTTAAAATCGAGTCACGTGTTTGTTAGCTTATCACAGGTTTGACTGTATTACTGTACAGTCACAGTATACGCAGCTACAAGCGCGCTTAATGAAGACAATACCGGTTAGGCGGTACACCATTACGGTAACGGCAACACAAAATCAACAAAAATTCGAGTCCGGTGATTAAACTGCCTGGAGTGCCTGGCGATAACAAATTATGACAGATCAAAAATTTAATCATCAAGGACAATTTCTGTAGAAATTCATGATTCCTCTATTCTGTAGACTGTAGGCAGTACATAAGAGAACATCTGTTGTTTCTTACCGGAAAGGCTCTGATAATACAGTTGCAATACAATAGACGTGTGTTCAATCGGTCGATACTTCTGCAAATCAATCAATCAAATGATCAACCGGTAATCAACCTATCAACCTATTAACCGGTTAACTAAAAGTTAACCAGTTAACCAAATTTTGGTCAATTTTTTTAACCAGTTAAAATTTCCAGTTAATTTTCTTAACCAGTTACTTATGGTTAACCGTTAACCACAGTTAACCAGTTAATTTCCCCGTTGCCATCCCTAGGTGAGTGGTTAAAGTTCCTGTCGCAGTCATGGTAGCACGGATACTACAGTAGTATACAAAAACCACTTCACTACGAGGCTTGAGACTTGGAACGGCCATCCATAAAAAAGTGACCTGAAACGGCCGCCGCTGTAACTTTTCCATTTTGCCATGAAATCCCGATCTAACGGTTCCAAATGATTTGCAGCTAAAAATTAAAATATGGGATAAATGGTCAAAACACAGAACAATGATTGATGTACTCGTAATTAATGTTCAAAAAGGAATTGGAGATTAAGAAGTTGCGATGTCGTAAAAATATTTGACACAGCGATTGTTATTCACATTATGTTTCGGAGGCCACGATCGAAACCCGCTATTTTCGCTTGTCAAAAAAACCAAATTATGACACGAAACACAGTCGACTGGATGAGGTGGCCGTTCCCAGTCTCAGGCCTCATACTTATAATACAGTGCGTATATATATACCGGACTACCTGGCATTGGGTACATTCATACATAGTCATTATATAGCGGTAAAAGTTATAAGAATATTTTTTAATGAACTTAATTAAACACTGTCTACTCTGGCCCCATATTTCAGCATAACGTCGCGACATTTGGCAATAACGGCATTAAAGAATTCACATGTAGGTAAGGAAACATCAGCAAACTCATTACATGTAGTAGTACGCCCATCCTCAGCTGCTCACACTTGTTGCATGCAGTGGCGCTCCTGAAATTAGCTGCCGATTTCAAAGTATTATCTTCGCACATAGCCGTCATCTGGATTCCTCTATGTAAGTAATTCATAAACTACAAAGTAATTCATAAACTACAAACTATGCATAAACTAAATTAATAAACTAACTATAAACAAATTAAGCTAGTTTGTTAATGTCCGCCATTCAACGACCTGAGCCTGTACAGTATGTGTTTTTTAGCCGTGTGCCCAATATATTATTGACGTTAAATTGTGCAGTTCCCATGATGCTGCCTAACTCCCATCCGTCGCGCCACAATGCCTCTTATAATCGCCAATTGCTGAATCCCACTGCGGACAAGTATGGCCGACGCTTCAACGCTATGGCCAAGTCGTGGGGCTTAACGCTCTGGGAGGTGGCGTACCGCGTAGCCCTCGACAATTTGGACCACTTTCGGGATACGGTGCATTTCGACACCCCACTACTCCGCATGGCACGTATACTGCTAGAAAACTAATAGTTTGAACTTTACATTCTGAAACTTACATGTATACCAGGTACAGATACCGTATGTAGCCGGCCCTCAAGTCTCCTGTCTCCTCAGGAGATAAGAGACGTGGCGGCCGGCTCCTCTCTCTCATCATACAATATGCCGGGCTTCCAAGTCTCCTCACCCGCTTTCATTTCCTCTATCTCGCCATACGCCGTAATTTACTTTTATTAAGAATTAATTCATGTTTATAGATAAACAGCGCACAATAATTAATATAGTATATTTATTAATTGTACTAAATGTAATTATATTAAATTCACATTATACGCGGATAAATGTTTTATACCATAACTGTATGCAGGTAGATATACAGGTCAACTACTATTAAATTCAGATGATACATCGTGTACAAATGTTACTATTAATCATATTAGAATCGAGCCAAGTATAACTCCTTAACCGTCTCCCTATCACAATATGCATTACTTATCGTCAAGCTTGCTAAACCCGAGATTAGATTCTGCTAATGTTTTCTCGTTTTGGCGATATTCATTTACAGTACATATATAAGTTGATAAGTTCACAGTATACCAGTATATACATAGCCGTGTTTCGTTATAAACAAATCGTAAACAAATTATAAACAATTGTAATGGAAAACCGGTGACGGGACAGTTTGTCTCTAGATAATTTTATTATTATTATTTATTTTAAAATCAATATGTAGATACATTCAAATATTGTTGTTTGAATGTAATACGAGGGGACTTGGCGGCCCGGCATACTGCATGATAAGAGAAACAGTTGCTTGTTATAATGTAGAAACGGTTGACGGGGCGGTTTCTGTCTGTAGACAATTATTATAGTTTACATAAATATCGATATTTGTATACATTTTTCATTATACATCATTTGAATATGTTAATCCTTAGCGTGTATATCTATTAATCACATATTACATGTAAAAGCATACTGTAATTTTAGTCAATATACAAATTCATTACACTCTACTGTTGGGATACTAATATGACGTAAGTTTCAATATACATAGCAGTACGGCCTATTGTGAGGCACAGATATTGGGAGGTTGTGGGGAGACGAGAGAGCCGGCATATTGTATGATGTGAGAGGAGACTTGGCGGCCCGGCTTTTCAGGCTTGATGCACACATACACCAAAGACTTATATATGTAGAAGACC
>JBBQQG010000128.1:0-2947 GCA_038216175.1 Saccharimonadales bacterium (SeqCode) | reverse complement strand
GGGTTGCGACCGGGCCGGCTACTACGAGCAGGGCGACTTCGCGACGGAGTACGGCTCGCCCAAGTGCATCGTCAAACTCGGCTGCTGGGGCCCCGTCGTGAAGTGCAACGTGCCCAAGCGGGGCTGGATCAACGGCGTCGGTGGGTGCCCGAACGTCGGCGGGATCTGCATCGGGTGCACCATGCCCGGCTTTCCGGACAAGTTCATGCCGTTCATGGACGAGCCGCCCGGAGGCAAGCTGTCCACGACGGCCATCGGGGCCTACGGCCGGACCATTCGGGCGTTGCGCACCAAGACGACCCAGACTCTGGACAAGGAGCCGAAGTGGCGCCGGCCCGGCCGGGACCTCGTCACCGGCGCGAAAAAGACCTGGTAAACGAACGGCCGCACTGACCATCACCCATCCGTGGGCCCGCCGCTGCGACCCTCGGCCATTCCCGACGCAGGAACCGACCAGGAACGGACCACGATGACGACGACAGCTCCGCGAACGGACAGCACGAGCACCAAGGACCGTGGCCTGGTCGAGATGGCATGGGACCCGATCACCCGCATCGTAGGAAGCCTCGGGATCTACACGAAGATCGACTTCGCCAACATGACGGTCGCCGAGTGCCACAGCACGTCGTCGATCTTCCGTGGCTACAGCATTTTCATGAAGGGCAAGGACCCGCGCGACGCGCACTTCATCACTAGCCGGATCTGCGGGATCTGCGGCGACAACCACGCGACCTGCTCCTGCTACGCGCAGAACATGGCCTACGGGGTGAAGCCGCCGGCGCTCGGTGAGTGGATCGTCAACCTCGGCGAGGCGGCCGAGTACATGTTCGACCACAACATCTTCCAGGAGAATCTGGTCGGGGTGGACTACTGCGAGCGCATGGTGAAGGAGACCAACCCCGGCGTGCTCGCCAAGGCCGAGAACACCCGCTGCGCGAACGAGGACGCGCATGGTTACAAGACCATCGCGGACATCATGCGGGCGCTCAACCCGTTCACCGGCGAGTTCTACCGGGAGGCGCTGCAGGTCAGCCGCTGGACCCGGGAGATGTTCTGCCTGATGGAGGGCCGCCACGTCCACCCGTCCACGCTCTACCCCGGCGGTGTCGGCACGGTCGCGACGATCCAGCTGATGACCGACTACCAGATCCGGCTGATGCGCTACGTGGAGTTCATGAAGAAGGTCGTCCCGATGCACGACGACCTCTTCGATTTCTTCTACGACGCCCTGCCGGGCTACGAGCAGGTCGGCCTGCGCCGCACGATGCTCGGCTGCTGGGGCTCCTTCCAGGACCCGGAGTACTGCAACTTCGCCTACAAGGACATGGAGGACTGGGGCCGGAAGATGTTCGTGACGCCGGGCGTCGTCGTCGACAACAAGCTGGTCACGACCAGCCTGGTCGACATCAACCTCGGCATCCGCATCCTGCTCGGCAGCTCCTACTACGACGACTGGGAAGACCAGGAGATGTTCGTCAAGAACGACCCCCTGGGCAACCCGGTGGACCGTCGGCACCCGTGGAACCAGCACACCAACCCCAAGCCGCAGAAGCGCGACCTCGACGACAAGTACAGCTGGGTCATGTCACCCCGCTGGCACGACGGCAAGGACCACCTGGCCCTGGACACCGGAGGTGGCCCGCTTGCCCGCCTCTGGTCCACGGCTCTCGCGGGCCTGGTCGACATCGGTTACGTCAAGGCCACCGGCACCAGCGTGCAGATCAACCTCCCGAAGACGGCGCTCAAGGGACCGGTGAGCCTGGAGTGGAGGATCCCGCAGTGGAGCAACACCCTCGAGCGCAACCGGGCCCGCAGCTACTTCCAGGCCTACGCCGCCGCCTGCGCGCTGCACTTCTGCGAGAAGGCGCTCGAGGAGATCCGGGCCGGCCGTACCAAGACGTGGGAGACCTTCGAGGTCCCCGACGAGGCTATCGGCTGCGGATTCACCGAGGCCGTGCGCGGCGTGCTCTCGCACCACATGGTCATCAAGGACGGCAAGATCGCCAACTACCACCCCTATCCGCCGACCCCCTGGAACGCCAACCCACGCGACAGCTACGGCACACCAGGTCCCTACGAGGATGCCGTGCAGGACTCCCCGATCTTCGAGGAGAACTCCCGGGAGAACTTCAAGGGCATCGACATCATGCGCACCGTGCGCAGTTTCGACCCCTGCCTGCCGTGCGGCGTGCACATGTATCTCGGCGAGGGCAAGACATTGAAGAAGCTGCACTCCCCGACATCAGCGGTCTCGGCTGACGAGTGAACGATCCAGAGCTGGACCCTGCGGCCAGTGGCGACCGCATCGAACGGCTGCTGGAGGCGAGTGCCGCCGCCGGCCCGGTGGCGAGAGAGCGCGCCGAGGAGCTGGTGCGGCTCGTCGTCGAACTCTACGGCGCGGGGCTGGATCGCGTCCTCGAGCTCGCCTACGACGCCGGCGCTCTTACCGACCAGCTGCTGGAGTCGCTCGCCGCCGACGAGCTCGTCTCGAGCCTGCTGCTCGTGCACGGCCTGCACCCTTACGGGGTCGAGGACCGGGTCGAGCGGGCCCTCGCAGGGGTCCGCCCCTATCTCGGGTCGCACGGCGGTGACGTCGAGCTGCTCGGGGTGAGCGAGGACGGCGTGGTTCGGTTGCAGCTGCTTGGTAGCTGCGACGGCTGTGCGTCCTCGTCGGTGACCCTGGAGCTGGCAGTGGAGGACGCGATCCGCGCCGCCGCTCCGGAGATCGTGCGCATCGATGTCGCTGAGGCCCCGAAAACCGCGTCCGTTGGCGGGGTCATCCCGGTCGATTCGCTGACGTCGCGACTACGTGCGGCCGAGCAGGCCGGCGGGGTGACCTGGGCGGCCGCGGCCCGGGTGGACGAGCTGGTGGTCGGGGGTCTGCACCGCACCAGCGTCGCCGGGCTCGATGTGCTGCTGTGCCGTCTTCTCTCCGGCGTCTACGCCT
>JBBQQG010000127.1:0-4900 GCA_038216175.1 Saccharimonadales bacterium (SeqCode) | reverse complement strand
CGGGCACCTTAAAAAGCAAAGCGGGCCAAGTCTGCTCTCCAGTTCAAGTAAAGTTTCCGTCGAAAAAGAAAAGTGTAAAATGAGTGAGTTCATTTTTTTTCTGCTGCCAGCAGACTGAAACTTTTTTCCGTAATTTGAGATGAGCGGCTTTATGATATCGATAGTCAATAATCGTGTTTGTCTTTGTAATATGCAGGAAACTGGCGGACAATAGAGTTTATCAGTCAATATCGCTTTTAAGATATTTAGTGCTGGTTCGTTGAATTATTTAAATTATTAATCTTTGTTATTGACTGTATTTTATTCGTAGATAAAAAAATAGCATATCTGGCAAATTTTGACAAAAATATTTTGTTCGAGGTTTTAATGTTACTGCATTTTTTTGGTAATTTTGTTTTCTACAGGGGCGGAGACCGAAATTGAGCAATCAATCAATCAAATTAATGAATTCGTCAATCAATCAATCAGTCATTCCATCCAAATGCAGAATAGCCAAAATCAAGCAATCAAATATTATCTCGCGGTTTTTCATCGCTTTTCTTGACCAAACAAAAGTAACAGCAGTAAAAATATATTCAGGCCAATTCCACTTTTCCAAAATTTCACGCATCAGCAGCATTATATACAATTTCGAAAACAAAAATGGGAAGGAGAAAAAAATGCGCTATGGTAGCAAAAATGAAGAATTTTTACTTCCCCTAGGCCTTTCTTTGCGTTTGCCGTCAACTTTGTCATGCTCGCACGCGCGCGTTCTCTTGGCAATATTGTCAATTTCTATGAATGCTAATGAAATGTGATTGTTCGTTTCTTACTAAACTCCCTTCTCTCCGCAACATGGGAGAATTTCATCATCCTACAATACTCATGTAGTGTAGTGAGATACATTAGACATTTGTAAGACATGTTTCACATTCACATGTTGGATCAATATATACAAAAACGGGGAATGGAGGGGAAGGGAATATATGCTGGGGTTTTATCCTCAAAAACGAGTCCTACGATGTCTATGTAGCAGTACAAGGGATGGAACCCAATTCCGGCCACCCTCTTTCGGAACCTAATTCGGGCCATTTTTTATTCCTGCTTCTCTATTTCCGATCTGATTCAGCCCACACTTGATTTAATCGATCAGAAACAATTCGACACAAGTCCAGAAACCATGTAAAAGATAGTTTAAGTATCTAAAAATACCGTTTAAAAGTTATCTCCAATATGGCTTTCGTTAAAAAGGTACTTTTTGAGAAGAATAATTCGATCAGTTTCAGGTGGAAAACCCGCACTTTGTTGACTGCAGCTATTTCTTCTAATTACAATCGTTCGTTTAGTCTCATTTTGAGCTGAATGAGTTGAGAAGTGAAACAGCTATCAGTGGCCGGAATTAGGTTCCAAAAAGGGGGTGGCCGGAATTAGGTTCTATCCCTTGTATACTTATCGATGAATATAGATTAATCCATGTTTGCTTTAAAGTTGAGCCGTGTCTGACACTGGCGCTAGAGACGTTTCTTCCTGTTTAGTAGCGAGAGAATCCATATATAAAATGCCTGGAAGCGTTTCCGGTTGCGGGGTCTCTATATATGTAACGGTTTTCTGGATGTACTTTGGTTTGACTGTTATTGATGCCACGCCCGAAAGACGTCATTACAGTGTATACTTGTCGGGTCTCCGCGGGAAACTTTGCGGGAAAGGCCACTTCAGATGGTATTAAATTGTACATGATATTGCGTCTTGCGGCGCTGTTTGCTGAGTGTTTTATGTTATTGATGGGGGTAAAAAAATGTATTTAGTGAAATTTACATTTTGGACATGAAGGAAAGCAGCAATTCAACATATTAAATATTATTGAATTGTTTGATTTATCATTAGAATTTTAATAGAAGAAAGATAATCTTCAAATATAAGTATTAGTTTTAATAATTTTACTATTACACAGCTGTTTCATCGTTAAATTACAATCAAGATCAAGTTGTATACAAAATATCAGATGCAAAGACAAATTTCATACCAATAGATTGGTAGATTTTATTAGTATTTAAGTGATATACAGTAATCAAATCTTTTAGTGTACTGTGTTTGATAGAAAATTAAAATGTTTAATTTAACTGTAAAAAGTAATTCATATTGTGCCTTCATTGATGAGGTTGTTTTTCCTTTGCATTGCTTCCGTAAAAACGTTAATATACGTTGTATTGTTGTGTTTGCGTTACATGCGAGCTGCATTTGCTTTAATAATTTGTATTTGTATCTCTTGTTTCAGGTTTGGTGTCAGAGAAAGATTTCCTGGAATGTCTGGGTCTTGCCATCTTCGATGCCTGCCAATACAACACCAAGGAGAACGAGGAGGCCCCGCTGTCGGATGAGTTTTCCGCGCTGATTCTCCAATTATGTGATGGCGAACCAGAAGCTTCGACCCCCCGACTGAGCACTGTGAATCAGGTTTTGGAGGTACCATTACAAGGAGTTGTTTGCAATTTTGGACCAAGCGTTTTTTGTGTATAATTTTGGACATATTTGTTTTGCGTACAACTTTGTCATTCTTCATCCGATTCAAGCTGAAATTATCTCCAACAATTGCGAAAATGTTGTAAAAAATGCACAGATCCTGAAAAGTTAAGTTTCTAGACTTTAAAACACAAAAAAGTTCGGCCACAAAAAGCCATCTCAAATATCCAGGTATTTGGCATGGATTCCTGAGACAAACTATCTTCCTATTCATAGTTTGACTGTATCACTTTTTCGACTTGCTGCATTTTCTGCATGACTTGCTTGATCGAATGAGACCATCCGGGCATGGATCGCCCGGGAAATTAGGCAGTAATTTGCAAAACAAAACTGTTCAAATTTTACAAAAAAAAGGCTTTGTCCAGAATTCTACACAGCTCCCCGTACAATGGATGGCACCTAATTCCGCCCACCCCCTTTTTGGAACCTAATTCCGCCCATTTTTTATGTTTGTTCCTACCTTCCTCATCTGACTCAGCCCATACTGGCTTTAATCGAACGGGAATAGTTACACAAAAATTCAGAAACCAAGAAAGCTACAGTTTTCGAAGTCTAAATATCTAAAAACGTCGTGAAAAGTAAATCTGAAATGTCCTTCCATTTGTTTTTTTCGTTTTTTGATACGAACAATTTGATCATTTTAAAGTTGAGAACTTGCACTTCATGGGCTTCTTCAATTTCTTCAATTTCTTATCGATCGATTATTATAAGCTTTGGCTGAATTAGTTGAGAAGTGCAACCGTTATTGATGGGCGGAATTAGGTTCCAAAAGGGGGTGGGCGGAATTGGGTGCCAGCCCTTCTACTGTAAATTATTGCCGCTTTTTGCTCATAATTATTCAATCAGTCATTTAATCAGCGAAGCAGTCAACTGATCAGTTAAACAGCAACTAATATGCCTAACTTGTTTTCAGTTTTATAGTTTTCTGATGAAAAAAACCGCAAAAAAAACCCCTCTTTCAGATTACGCAGCAACGAAATAAACATGGCGCTGACGCTAATGATCATTACCAGGCGGTTTGCCGTGCGTTGGTGGTGGAATGTTGCGACTTTCGGGATTTCCTGCAGAAAGTTCAGGCGGAAAAAGCCGTGGTAAAATATTTCTTACTCCAATTACATAATTTTATGTTGTATTATTGTAATAATTATTTATCAACGGCGGAAATATAAAAGTGAGATCCAGGTTCGATGTTGTTGACGGCTATTTTTTTCTTAATTTATCATCGTCGATCCGAATTATGGACAGTATCTTGTTTTGTCCTCTGTCTGCCTAACTGTCGTTTTAATTTTTTCCTAAATCTTTGCCGTTATAGGAAGGCACGACCTCGTCAACAAACACAGACACGGGAGCCGCATCGCCGCCGAACAATTGGGCCCGCGCCTGGATTCAGGTGATCCGCGAGCTGCGTGCGGGTTTCCGACTGCGAAAGGTCGAGGACACCAACGACAACGGCCCCCGATCACCCGGCGTCTACGAACTCACTCCGTACGAGATGCTGATGGAGGATATTCGATTGCGTCGATTTGCTCTGCGAAATACACCAATGGTAAGCTTCACTTTGATTCCCGGTCGATATTTAGAGTCAGGGATTCGCAAGTTCGTGCAATCCCGTCAGTCAAGCAAGGTATCTTTTGGATTTGCTTTCTTCGAAGACTTTAGAATTTAAGCATTCCATCAAAGTTGTAAACGTTATGAACGCAGGTTACGTTAGTCTGTTGTATTACTTTGATGGACAACCACAAGACTTGAGCTCGTTTATAAGTTTTTGAAAATAAGGGTTTTTTCATTTTGTTGCGATTTTCCCTCCAACTTTGAAAGTGTTAGATAGCAAAGTAACATTACTCGGATCGTTTGATTTATAATGAAACAGTTAAACAAGACATTTGTTTGAGGGAGATTACACAAATGTTGGTAGCTGACGGGATTGCACGAACTTCAAGCGCATGTCGGGATTGAGCAGTCTACAGTACGGGGTGTTGTGTACAGTTTTGGACAAAGCTTTTTTTGTTTATAATTTTGGATCGTTTTGTTTTTGCAAATTATTCACTCATTTTCCGGGCGATCCATGCTCGGATCGTCTCATCCGATCAAGCAAGTCTTGCAGAAAATGCAGCCAGTCGAAAAAGTAATGCTTGCAAACTATGAATAGGTAGATAGTTTGTTTCAGGAACCCATCTAAAAAACCTGGATATTTGAGATGACTTTTTTTGACCGAATTTTTGTATGTTTTAAAGTCTAGAAACTCAACATTTCAAGGTCTATGCATTTTTTTACAACATTTTCTCCATTATTGGAGACGATTTTAGCTTGAATCGGATGAAAAATAACAGAGTTACTCGCAAAACAAAACTCTGCAAAACTATAGAAAAAAACGCTTCGACCAAACTTGTACACAACTCCT
>JBBQQG010000126.1:0-3261 GCA_038216175.1 Saccharimonadales bacterium (SeqCode) | reverse complement strand
AGGAGCAAATCCTACCACGCCGGAAGAACACAGGCCCTATCCACAGTATGAGGGTAAAAACTTAAGTCGGGTCACCGACAAAAAGGAATGAAAGTCGGGCCACAAGCAAACTTTTTTTCCAAACAGTTCTGGCTCTAATATCATTAAATCGGGTGGGAATTCCTTTGAATACTCCGATAGTCAAAACCGAGGCAAGTTTGAAATCTAAATTTACAAAAACAAAGAAGGATCTGAAAAATACGTACACTGGGATGCCTTCCGTTTTTTATTTTTTTAAATTCTGATTTTATTCTTCGCTCTATTTTAACTGCTGGGCTATTTAAAGGAATTTAAGCCCGATTTAATCATATTAGAGCCAGAACTGTTTGGAAAAATAGTTTGCTTGTGTCCCGACTTTCATTCCGTTTTGTCGGGTGGCCCGACTTAAATTTTTACCCTCGTATCCAGTTTCCAAACAGAATGAGAAAACATCATCTCGTAATAACTAAATGGTACAAGGATTGGCACCCAATTCCGGACAACGTATTTTGACTCCCAATTCCGAAACGTAAATAACTATTTCATTTCTCAACTGATTCAGCCCAAACTGAGATGAACCGAACGATAAGAATTTGAGGAATTAGCAGAATCCCACAAAGTACGTACGAGTTTATCAACTTGAAAATGATGAAATTGTTCGTCTATAAAAACAAAAACAAATGTGGGCGGATATTTGAGATGGACTTTTTCGCGTTTTCGGATATTTAAACTTCGAAAACTATTCCTATCTTGATTTCTGAATTTGTATGTAATTATTCCCTTTCGATTACGGCCAGTGTGGGCTGAATCAGATCAGAAATGAAGAAGCAGGCATAAAAAATGTCCGGAATTGGGAGTCAAAACACGCTGTCCGGAATTGGGTGCCAATTTTTGTAGTGGTTGCATTCGGACACTTCTTTCTGACATCTTTTCAAATTCTCCGCCGCAAAAAGCGATGTGATCTCGCGCTTTGTGTAAACTGTTTTTCTCAAATCCGTTGCTTTACTGTACAAAGTACTACCGGCACGGGCTGTTATTGTCATTACCCAATTGTACTAATCTATGAAGCGGGAAATGGTAGGTTGTTGTTTAGTTCGTTGCTCTGTAGTCTCTACTCGACAAAAGAAAATAAATAGCGGTTATACTCTACTGCCTAGTGCCTACTAAGGGTAAGCCGGAAGAGGCGCCAATTCATCGAAACGGCTATTAAATAAAACGGGGCCGCGAGTGTTTAGTGCTAGACGCCGGAATTCACATTAACAAAAAAACCCGGCGGGATATTCAGCCGGTAAAGTGGCGCTCAGGGCGGCAAATAAACATCGTTATTAAATCTTTAAGTGCACTACATATGATAATAATAGCAATGAGTCATGCATGAAATTTGATATTAAGACGCACTGTATATCATTCAACAAGAGGAAGTCATTCCACTCATTTGCTATTTACATAGTTGTAAATAACAATAGTAATTTTTTACTCTAAATCAACTACTGATCCCATTAATCGCTACATTATTAAATCAAGAGGCCGACATTTTCAACATTTTTAATAATTACCTTGTAGAATAGGATAGCCGTTTAGTTCCTAACTTCCTGAACAGTTAATAAGTATAATAAGTTTAAAACCAAATGGAAATTTTTGAGAGCTAATAACAAATCGGATGAACTTGCTGTGTAATATACTGACTACCAGTAATAAGTTACTTGGTAGTTTGTACAAGGAGGTGTGTACAATTTTGGACAAAGCGTTTTTTGTGTATAATTTTGGAAAGTTTTATTTTGCGAGCAACTCTATCATTTTCATCCGATTCATGCTAAAATTGTCTCCAACAGTTGAGAAAATGTTGAAAAAAATGCAGACTTTTAAAAGTTAAGTTTCCAGACTTTAAAACATGAAAAAATTTGGTAAAAAAAAAGCCATCTCAAATATCCAGGTTTTTGAGATGGATTTCTGAGACAAACTATCTACCTGTTCGTAGTTTGCAAGCATTACTTTTTCGACTTACTGGTTACCGCATTTTCTGCAAGACTTGCTTGATCGAATGAGACCATCCGGGCATGGATCGCCCGGAAAATGAGTGAGTAATTTGCAAAACAAAACTGTCCAAAATTATACACAAAAAACGCTTTGTCCAAAATTGTACACAAATCCCCGTACGTACTTGTATTACAAACGTCAACTATATATACAGTATAGAATACCAGCAGGGGGCGCTATTTACACTTCGTAAAGACGCCCTTTTTCCGCTGTCTATCAGTCGGAATCAACCTTCTCTACAGTCTACACTTGGCCGCAAAAACACATCCGGTACAAAATAAAATCTTTTCGATCGACAAAAAAATGACAGCTTGACATTTAGAAAATGTGCCAAATACGCACATTTTCGGTGCCTGACTAACCGGTAATCACACACACACACAAAGTGACACAACCATCCCGTCTCCGTTCTTATCCCAGTATATACTTTTCAACTATTTCACACAATGAACACAATAATGTCATTCCGCGTGTTAATATTACCTGTACTCCTTGCCATCTGGGCCAGTACGCCCGTTCCGACTGCTGGAGCCGCCGCCGCCGTCCGGCATCATGACGAGTCCGGCAGCCGGCGCGCCCGGGCAACGAGTCTAAGCCTGCAAAACACCATCGGCTTCAATCCGCGTGACATTCTACTGGAAAACCTCGAGTCCAAGACGTGTTTCCAGGTCGGCCGCACCGAGGTCACCCTCAACACGTGCGGCTTCCCCAGTCCACCCGGGAGCCAGCTCTTCAGCCTGCAGGACATTGACGGGCAGCACTTTACCATCTCCAACAAGGCCGGCACCTGCGTGGCCTTCTCCGGCAGCGGCGGCGGCCCGGCGGCTGCTCAGCAGTTGGCGGTGACGAGCCGGTGCGCGGCGGACCCGGCCAAGTTCTACTTGGATAACTCCTCCGACGGGCAGTCCTACCTGCTCCGGCAGAAGGGAACGGGCAAGTGCGTGACGGCGGCGGGATCGGTCACGTACATGCAGGGCGCCGAGACGTTGGTGTCCCAGGCGTGCGACCGGACCAACAGCAAGCAGTACTTTCGTATCTTCTCCAAGGATAAACCGAGGCGCTACGCGCCACATCCATCGCGTTGCTCATCGTGAAGACGGGGTGGGGTGCTTTATCGGACCAGTCGAAAAAAAGTGGTGAAAGGGGGGCCAGACAGTAAATGTTTCCCTCAAACTACGATATTATTGTCTTCAGTAAATGTTCCTG
>JBBQQG010000125.1:0-2393 GCA_038216175.1 Saccharimonadales bacterium (SeqCode) | reverse complement strand
CTGCGCTCTCTGGGAAACTGAATGTCGGCGATCGGATTCTCGGCGTCGGCCAGGGTGAGAAAAGCGAGATCACTGACGTTCTCGGCTGGCGCCTGGACGACACCGTGGCACTGATCCGCGGCGCCGCCGACTCCACCGTCGTGCTCGACGTTTTGCCCGCAGAAGCCAATCCGGACGGCAAGCACCAACGGGTTGCGCTGGTGCGCAAAAAGATCACGCTCGAAGCGCAGTCGGCGAAAAAGTCAGTCCTCACGGTAACGGATGCAGGCGTCACGCGTCGTGTCGGCGTGATCACACTCCCCAGTTTTTATCAGGACTTTGACGCCCGGCAGAAATCCGACCCGGCCTACAAGAGCGCCACGCGCGACGTCGCCCGCCTGCTCGACGAATTGAAGCAGGAAAACGTCGACAGTGTTCTGATCGATCTGCGCAATAACGGCGGCGGATCCTTGAACGAAGCGGTCGAACTCACCGGCCTGTTCATCGACAAGGGGCCGGTCGTACAGCAACGCGGCGCGCAAGGAAAAGTCTCGCAGGAGAACGACACCAAGGCAGGCGTCGCCTGGAACGGCCCGCTTGGCGTGCTGATCAATCGCGGCTCGGCCTCAGCGTCGGAAATCTTTGCCGCGGCGATCCAGGATTATGGCCGCGGCCTGATCATCGGCGAAAAGAGCTTCGGCAAAGGCACCGTGCAGACCATGATCGACCTCGACCAGCTGGCCAAGAACGACAAACCGAAGTTTGGCGAGCTCAAACTGACGATCGCCCAGTTCTTCCGTATCAACGGCGGTACCACGCAGTTGCGCGGTGTAACGCCCGACATCCCTTTCCCCACGATGTCTGATGACGAGGATTTCGGCGAATCGAGTTTCGACAACGCACTCCCGTGGGTGCAGATCAAGGCGGCTGACTACTCGCCCGTCGGCAATCTGGAGCAACTGGTGCCAAACCTGCTCAAACGCCTCGAAATCCGGGTCAAGAACGATAAGGACTACCAGTATCTGCTCGAAGACGTCGCCGAGTTCAAGCAACTGCGCAAGAAGAACCAGATTTCGCTGAACGAGACCGAGCGACGCAAAGAACGCGACGTTCAGGAAGCCAAGCTCAAAGCCAGGAAAACCGGGCAGGAAGCGCCCGATGACATCTCGTCGAGCCGCGACGACGGCCTGCAAGCCGACGAGCGCAACCTCAGCCACGACCTGACGGCCGAGAAAGCGCGCAAAGACGCCAAGGACGTCCTATTGAACGAGGCCGTGCATGTCCTCAGCGATCAAGTAGATATGCTGAACAGCGGCACCCGATTGACTAAAAAGGCGGTGAATTAGGCGGTGACAAAACCCCTGAGCGCGAGCTCGCGCTTCCACTCAGGGCTTTTTGTCAGCTATTCGAGGACTGCTGCTTCTTCAGGCTCGAAATCAAAGCGGTTCAGGTGCGCCTCAAAATCGGGCAGCGTGCGTTCGTAGGCTGAATTCATCAACGGCGACGAGATCATGAAATCCGCTGTCGCCCGGTTGCAGGCGACCGGCACATTCCACACCACGGCGAGTCGAAGCAGCGCCTTGACGTCCGGGTCGTGCGGTTGCGGCTCAAGCGGATCCCAGAAGAAGATGATTAAGTCGATGAGGCCTTCGGCGATCTTGGCACCGATCTGCTGGTCGCCGCCGAGCGGGCCGCTCTGCAGCTTGAGCACATCGGTTTCAAGCGTTCTTTCCAGCATCGCCCCAGTCGTTCCAGTGGCACACAACTCGTGCCGGACCAACAGATCACGGTTGTACTTCGCCCACTCCATGAGATCCCGCTTCTTGTGGTCGTGCGCAACAAGTGCAATGCGCTTGCGCGGAGGTACAGCCAAAGCTTCGTGATGAATCATTGAGTTTCCTTCGTCTAGAGTCGATCCACTGGTGGCAAGAGGTTCCGAAAACTGTACAGGCATGGCAGATTCCTTTGCGCTATTGACGACAGAGGACAGTTGATCGAAAAATCATTCAGCCGGCTTTTACCCTGAGCAGCGCCGGCTTCTTCAGGTTATCAATGCAGGCCCCGTTGCCGCGCAGCAAGCGTGCCCGGACCAGGCAGGCGCGCGCGGTCGCATAGTCACGGCGCTTGCGATAGACCCGCACTAGGCCGAGATAGACCTCGTCATTGTTCGGCTGCAACTCGCGCAGACGCGAGAAGCTTTCTTCCGCCGCGGCCAGATCACCGAGCTGCAGGGCCGTCCGACCGATTGCCAGCATCGCCTGCGTAGACTCCGGCTGAGCAATCAGCGCGCTGCGAAAAGCCGGGATGGCCTGCTTGAACTTCCTCAAATCGAGCAGCGCCGTGCCCAGGTCGTACCAGGCCTGCGCCAGTTTTGAGCTGCGCCGCGTAGCCGCCTCATAACACACGGCTGCCGC
>JBBQQG010000124.1:0-1648 GCA_038216175.1 Saccharimonadales bacterium (SeqCode) | reverse complement strand
GGCGCCGGAAAATCCACGCTGGTCTCGATCCTGTTCGGCCACTACACGGCGGACGAAGGAACGATCGAGGTCTTCGGCCGGCCGCTGCCGCCCGGCAACCCGCGCGCGGCACTGGCCGCCGGCATCGGCATGGTGCACCAGCACTTCACGCTGGCCGACAACCTGACGGTGCTGGACAACGTGATGCTGGGCAGCGAGCCGCTGTGGCATCCTTTCACCCGGCGCGCCGCTGCGCGCACGCGGCTGCTGGAGGTGGCGCAGCGCTTCGGGCTGGCGGTGCAGCCCGAAGCGCAGTTGGGCAGCCTCTCGGTGGGAGATCGCCAGCGGGTGGAGATCCTCAAGGCGCTGTACCGCTGCGCCCGCATCCTGATCCTGGACGTACCGACGGCGGTGCTGACGCCGCAGGAGGCGGAAGCGCTGTTCCACACGCTGGGCCAGATGGTGGCGCAGGGCCTGTCGATCATCTTCATCAGCCACAAGCTGGCCGAGGTGCTGCGGGTGTCGCAACGGATCGCGGTGCTGCGCGGCGGACGGCTGGTGGCACAGGCGCAGGCGGTGCAGACCACCCAGGCGCAGCTGGCGCAATGGATGGTGGGGCAGGACGTGGCGCTGCCGCAGCCCGCTCCGGCCCGCTCGGTGGGCGAGCCGGTGTGCACGCTGGACGGCGTGAGAGCCGGTGTCGGGCGGGAGCGCCTGGATGACGCATCGCTGTCGCTGCGCGCCGGTGAGATCACCGCCATCGCCGGCGTGTCCGGCAACGGGCAGCTCGCACTGGCCGGCCTCCTGTGCGGCACGCTGGCCGCGCGCTCCGGCCGCGTCACGCTGCTGGGTGGCCCGCTGCGCGCCGACCCGGCCTGGCTGGTGGCGCATGGCGTGGCGCGCATCCCCGAGGACCGGCACGGCGTAGGCGTGGTCGGCGACCTGCCGGTGTGGGAGAACGCGGTGTCCGAGCGGCTGCGCACCGATTTTTCGCGCGGACTGCTGGTGCGGCGGCGCGCGGCCCGGGTCCATGCGCAGCGCATCCTCGAAGCGTTCGACGTTCGCGGTGGCGGCCCGCTGACGCCGGCGCGGGCGCTGTCGGGGGGCAACATGCAGAAGCTGATCCTCGGCCGCGCCCTGCTTTCCCCGGATGGCCGTACGCCCACGCTGATCGTTGCGCACCAGCCGACCTGGGGTCTGGACATCGGCGCCGTCGCCTATGTGCAGCAGCAACTCATTGCCGCGCGCGACGCCGGCGCCGCCGTGCTGCTGATCTCGGACGACCTCGACGAGGTGCTGACGCTGGGAGACCGGATTGCGGTGATGCATGCCGGCCAACTGACCGAGGCGCGGCCAGCGGGAGAGTGGACGCGCGAGACGATCGGGCTGGCGATGGCGGGAGCCAACGATCGTCACGGTCACCCCCGCGCTTCAAATTGTCACCCCCGCGCAGGCGGGGGGCCAGAGGGGGCGGATGCCCTGGATTCCCGCCTGCGCGGGAATGACGACTACCGTCACCCCCGCGCAGGCGGGGGGCCAGAGGGGGCGGATGCCCTGGATTCCCGCCTGCGCGGCAATGACGACTACCGTCACCCTCGCGCAGGCGGGGGTCCAGAGGGGGCGGACGCCCTGGATTCCCGCCTGCGGGGGAACGACGACTACCGTCACC
>JBBQQG010000123.1:0-1975 GCA_038216175.1 Saccharimonadales bacterium (SeqCode) | reverse complement strand
AGGCGTTTGCCGCGCTGCAGCTGTTCCAAGGATCGAGCGGAGACAGCGTGCACGGCGAGTTCGGAGAATCTGCTGCCTGGGAGCAGCCCGTCGTTTCGGCAACCGGCGCCATTGGGGTTACCGTGCGTGATCAGGTCTTGGCGTGGATCGGCTCGAACACCGTCCGCGTCAGTGAAATCTGTTCGACCCTTCTGCATGCGGCGGACCCTGCACTGCGGGGGCGGCAGGGGGCGTTAGAGGTGTGGGTGGCCTCTGGGCTCGTGCCGGAAATTACCGGCGCGGTGCGTAATCCGCGACTAGTGCAAGTTCAGTTGAGTGAGCGCCTCGCGAACTCGGGTATTCTGCCGATGTTCGGCTTTCCGACGCGGACTCGATACCTCTATCACGACGATCCACGTGGTTACCAGTGGCCTCCTTCGGATGTCGTGGACCGCCCTCTCGATCTGGCGATCAGCCAGTTCGCTCCCGGATCTGAGACGGTGAAGGAAGGCATGATCCACACGGCGATCGGAGTTGTCGATTACCAGCTGCGCGGAGGGAAGGCGACGGAGATGCCCGATCCGCTGGGGCCTGCAATTCCTACAGGAATCTGCCGTCGTTGCCAGTCGATTGACGACTCTCCGACGCCCTCAGCAACGTGCCCGCTTTGCGGACCGTTAGCTGGTGCCCAGTATCAGGTCGTCGACCTGTCCGAGCCACGAGGCTTCCGCACCTACTACAATACGGAACGCGACTACGACGGAACTTTCGAATGGATGCCACGCGCGACGCGGCCGAAGCTGGGCTTCTCGGGTCCTGCGCTGAGCCCCTACCGAAACTTCGAGATCCATAGCAGCACGCAGACTGTGCACGTAATCAACGACAACAACGGTGAGCTCTTCGAGTTCGAGCACATGTGGGGGGAGACCTGGGCGACAAGGCAAGCGCTCGACAAGGTCGACCGCAGGGCTCCTGCGGCAGTAGGCGCCACGGAGCGCCGCGCCCTCGCGGCGATTAGCCAGACGGATGTGCTGATCGCAGGTATGCAGGTCTGGCCCGGCGGTTTCTTCGCTGACCCGCTACGTGTCGAAGGGCGCGCGGCGTGGTATTCCTTCGGCTTCCTGCTTCGCCGCGCGGCCGCAGTCCGCCTCGATGTCAGCGATAGCGAGTTAAAAGTCGGGTTCCGGACGACGGTCGACCCCAGCCAGACGATCATCGGCCAAGTCTTTCTGTCGGATACGCTGGAAAACGGGGCGGGATACAGCACATATTTGGGCACCCCTACAGAGTTCGAGGCGCTCCTCCAGGACATCCTCGGACCGGGCCAGCTCGGAAGGTTCCAGGTGTCGGCGGCGCACCGCGACCACGGCGTCGCCTGTCAGACGTCGTGTCATGACTGCATGCGGGACTACGGAAATCTTGCCTATCACAGCATATTGGATTGGCGCCTCGCCGTCGACATGGCTCGCCTTTGCCTCGACGCTGCGGCGCCGATCGACTTTTCACCGGCGCACTGGGCAGGGGTGGCCCAACATGCGGCAGGCCGTGTCCACGCCGCGCTGCCCGGGTCGACCCGGACAACAATTGCAGGCCTCGAAGCTATAGTGGTCAGCAGCCGCGCGATCGTGATCGTTCATCCGCTTTGGGACGTCCGGCAGGGGTCGCTCCATCCCGCGGTTGCCGCGACGCAGGCAGCAGCGGCGCAGGCCGGGCAGACTGTAGAGTTTCGGTCGACGTTTATGGCAATCCGGAGGCCCGTGTGACGCAGCCCCGACGCCCTGTCTGCGACAGTCAGTTGTCTCGTCGCTGTGGACTGCGCATGGTCGTGCACGAAAGGATGGCCCATGACTGACCGTGCAGATGAGCTGGCGCTCGAGATCCGGCGGGGCCGCGCTAGCGGCGAGGCCGTGCGGACCACGCTTCGTGTCGACGACCGGGTGCTGGCGCGCGTCACGGATGGCATCTATCGTCGGCCTTCGTCGGCTTTCCGCGAGCT
>JBBQQG010000122.1:0-3467 GCA_038216175.1 Saccharimonadales bacterium (SeqCode) | reverse complement strand
TTTTCTGTCTTGCTGGTTTTTCATTTCATTAATTGATTGGTTTTTTGTCGTGCCTGCTTCTTGTGAGATAACGTGAAAGCTTTTGGTTGATTCATTGATTGATTCAAAAAAAATCACCGCTAGATGGCGTCACCATGGATTTCTGCATCCCGCTAGTAACTAGGGACCCTGTTCGGTTTTCGGTTGTCAGGGATCAAGTTCGAAATCGAAATACCGTTTCAACAGCCACTAGGAACTTCAGACAGATCGATTGATTGACTAGGCAATTTACCGGGTGAGCAGTGACTTCTCGGAAATACTCATTCAATCTACACAAACAACTTGAATACTCATCTTTCTAGTTTAATCAAAGTAAATTTGGTCGAACCTTACGCTCACAATTACTGTCCAAACTTAGTCCGGAAAGTAATCCCTCGATCGGTATTATGAACTCAGTGATTTATTTATCGATTAATTGATTGATTTGTGACTGATTCTGTGTTTGTTTTTTTGTAGCATCGCATGAGCGCACCTTCGCCGCCGCCGTCGGACAAAGGCGACGAAGTCGAAGATATTTGAGGATTAATTACTTTTTTTGCGGCATTTTTTATTTCTTGGGTAGTTGATTGGAGACGCCAGTACCCCAACGTGGAAGTCTTTATTCGATTGTTTGATTGATTAAAAAAGGCCGGTAGAAGGCCCCACGTAGTTTCTCATTGTTAGGAACCCAGTCCGGGTTCTTCTCACCGGTAAAAAACGAAAACCGCTCTAAAAACATGCTCAAAATATTTCATGCCAGTCCATACCATCAAAAGGAACTACCGGTTTCCGGCTGTCCGGGACACCGGTTCAACAGCCATTAGGAACTACTGACACTGAACTCATACTGTAGTGTACAGTGTCCAATGTACAGAGCAATGGGTAGTGACGGTACATATCCTCTGTTTCGATTTCGAATTAGATTACCAACGGTGAAACAACAACGGGCGGGAAGAGAATTGAACATGGCTTACTTCCCCTATAAAAAAAATCTACATTGGTTGCTTGCCGATGCGTTGCCGGTACTTTAAATGTTACATTGGCGAGGTACAATAAAACTGCTGGATGGGTAACTAAAGTATCTGGTGAGCAAAAGTAAATGTACTGCATGAGCTAAAATGCCTGGCAGAGTAATATTTGTACCGCGAACACATATTTATGTCTCTTATTATCAATGTTAATTAGTTGAATAACAACTGCGACACCATCCCTAATTAATTACTACAAAATGAATTCGTCCAAAAAATTACTCCATGTTCGATTAAATAGATGAATAATAATGTGCAGTGCGCACTGCACACAGTCACACTGCACATGCGCAGCCGGTGCGACTTGTTTGTTACAAATTTCGCTTTTCGACCATTTAATTTTTTCCCGTTTTCTTCCCATATTTCTGTCGAACAACCTCATTCTAGCCAGTAAATCTCTTGAGTAACGACCGGAAAGTGTGAGACCCAACATTTTAACGGAGGTTTGGTGAATCTGCTGGACTAGACTTCGATATTTTTCGAAAAACTGGTCAGTGGAATAAAGGTGTCGGTTGGGAACGGCACTGCTGCCAATGACGATTCTGGCGTCCACATTACGGCGGAGTCAACAGTCAAAAGCCAAGTCCCATGTTTGCTGAACGTATTTGTTTTATTGATACCGCCAGAAACGACGTTGAAACGTTTTTTAAACCCTTTGTCAGTGAAACAGTGATGACTTCGTTTGATTCATTGATTTGATCACTGTAGCGGTTGCATTCGGTGATTCTTCTGCTTTTTCTGGCCATGTTACGGATTGTAATGGTGTAAAAATAGGGTTAAAAAGTCATGTAAAAAGCAGGAATAGGCTAGATCGAATAGGGTTACATCACTATAATTAAATTCACTGGTTCAGCCGTTGCAGTTTTCATTTTCAAGAATCGACCTTCCCTTGCCACTTTATACCGTTCATCATAACTTAAAATATGTATGATTATTTGTGCTTATTTATTGTTCTCTTTCCAGGATGTCGGTGGAAAGGAAAACGGACCAGACAACTAAAACAGAGGATGCTATATAATATAGTTGCCGCCGATCGTTGATTGCTTGATTGCCTGCCAGTGTCCCCTTCATATTCCATCTTTTTGTGATATCCTACAATACTGCTACACTTTTTGCTACAATTTTTACTGCTACACTTTTTCAAGGCCATGTTCTTTTCCGATATATCTCTCTATTTTTTGTATCACCCGCAGTATAAATTTGTGTTGATAGAACGTACTTGTGAAGCCAGCACAAAAAACGTATCAATGGGTAAATTTTGCGCCAGTCAAGCGGTGCTTTTTTCGGACAAAAAGATGCTTCCCGAAGTACTGACAAATGCGGCGCCAGAAGTGTTTCCAGTGCATATTTTTTTATTAAAGTTCTTAGCTGCGTTTAGCGGTTGGTCACGAAACGTCGACATGGTTCGATTTTTGGTAGCCAATGACTCGACGAAAGTTACAACAGGAACAGGCGCACTATTTTATATAATGAAATAAAGATATGACGCTGGCAGACAGCAAATTTTATCATGGCATAGCGTTGACTACTCTGATGTCGGATTAACGCCAGCCCGTCATTTATTCTTCTTGACTCCTTGTTTTTTTCAGAGGATACGCCTAGAACTTGCTGTTTGATTTGAGGGTACATATCGGTCTGACATCGTTCAGCAATGTGGAGTTTTCTGGTCGATTGATTGGTTCATTTGGATTAAAACAAACACCATCAGATGGCGCGACGTCGCTGTTTCTTTGCGCGAGGGTAACTAGGGTCCTTGATCGATTCTGGACATTACTGCCGGTTGTAAAGACGTCTTTCAAAATCGATTGAGAAGTTACACCGTTACTACCAAAAAAGGCACAAAAGTGAGAGAAACTGACCCATGAACAGTGCGTGATAATTACGCACTGTTCATGGGTTCGAACATAGTGTACAAAACCGCGTGGCAAAATGCGATCCGAACGGACGGTTTACATTTTTTTTCCAAGCGGAACCGAACTGAGCGGTCCGAATCCGCAAAATTTTTAAGCAGAACTGAGCGGTTTCCCAAAATTTTAAGCGGAGCGGTTATAGTTTTTCTAGTTCTTTTTGTGTACCCCCCTCCATGAAAAAATTCAGCCTCCCTTTTTTTGAGTAAGCGGAACCAAGCGGAGCAGTTTCTATGACCCGATAATTCCAAACGGAACTGAGCGGAGCGGTTTCTCCGACCCACTTTTCCCAAGCGGAAGCGGGTGGTTCGGACCGCTCGGTTCCGCTTAGCGGACGGTCTTTGTACACTAGGCCGCCGTAATAGTACAGTGTACAATGCGAAATACCTTCATCCTTGTTATAACCACCAAGGGGCTTTTACACTGCCCGTTGCAATACCTTATTGAGATTTTTTGTAGAATGATTCGTTGAATAGGACACGTAAGTCACCGGAGAATCGACCCATGATGATGA
>JBBQQG010000121.1:0-2511 GCA_038216175.1 Saccharimonadales bacterium (SeqCode) | reverse complement strand
CTGATATGTTTTTTCCGTTTGTGTTGGCCACAAACAGTCGTTCGCAATCGACCGTTTTGTCATGCAGGTTATTAACCCCCCCCCCCCCCCCCCAAACTCTCACAGGCACAGCACGGCGCTCTTCTTGAGGCTTAATCATCCCGCTTGGGGGTCATCAGCTTCATTAACGAATCCATCCCATGTACCTGTACACACTGGAATGCCACGGGATGGGAACAGACACTTGTTGCCTTGCGGACAGACAATTACGGAAGAATACAATATAAGGGAGACAAGGAGACAAGGAAGGAAGACGAGAGAAGAATATGATTGCTTCCGTGCGTGCCTCCTATCCAAACGCGATTTCGCCTATCATACAGACAGATATCGGCGTTCGAAATGAATCTAGTGCAAAGAATTGAAGTCATTTTTCCGTACTGTTTCGGGAAGAGGGAAGAAGAAAGGGGGGGGGGGTTGAAGAAGAACAAAAGCGGCGGCAGCATCCCCTAGATCCCCCATTGGGTGAACGTTGTAGTGGCTGTCTCAAGAGAAGGACACACCGACTGGCCTTGTTTGAACCGCTAAATCGGTTTCCTCCTTTTATGCGTCCGCGCTTTCTTCCCATTATGCGAAATGCCTCATATTCCGGTGGCTCCGGATCCATTCCCAAACACAGGCTAAATTTTGTTTTGTTTCCCTTCCCGCCAGAAAGGGCACACATGAACTCTCTTTTTCACTCGTCTCCTTCCCCTTCTTTTCTCATTTTGCAAACCACAAGATAAGATACATATACTAGCTTCGGTATTATGATGATTATTATGCGGGGCAGTTCTTCCTTTACATGTTTCTGTACGCCGACGGAGAGAGAGATATTTTGTCTTGTCTCTCTCTGTCTCTTACAATCTTCTACACCTCTCTTGCTATATGTATATACGCGGGAAAACTCCCACTACAAAAGAATTAAAATGCCATGGGAATGTTTCGGACGCCCCTTTTGTATTTTCAAAAATTCATATCACCCCCATTATGCTATTTACCACGCTCTTCTTCTTCTTCTCTTCTTTCCCCTACGCTCTTTTGCATTTTGGAGATTATTGTTCGAGGCCTTAAAAGCGATCTATCGAGGAGGTGATCTGTTATTGTCTAGAGAAATGTATTGCCGAGTATATTGTGTGGGGGACAGTACAAGTAAACAGATTTCCCTGTCAAAAGGGAAAAGCCGCTGGACCGCGACCATCACACATCAGACAGGCAGACAACAACACAGAGTAGCAAATCAGATGACGCAGTCAGGCATGCTGAAATATACAGTGCCCCTGAAGGTGACTGATGAGACTGAAGCTATAGGCCAGACTCATGATTGGCTGTCGTTTTTGTCACCCGGCTCCGGTCAACTGTGTAGAATTTTAAATTATGTATGTGTGTGTGTGTGTGCGTCAGTCGCTCGCCCGACACGCAAATTTTCGATAAATAGGTAACCCATCAATTACATTTTTACATTTTTGCATCGGTATACCCGGCGTGTGGGTTAAGACGATGATTTTAGACCGGGGTCACGTACGGTGGTGGGGTGCGGAATTTCGCTCTTGACAGCCGACCAATTTGTCGGGATAATATATTGCCCTTACATCCATTTGCATACCGGGGTCAGTGGCTAGTTAGGAAAAAGTGAGGGCGGTTTTAATTTCGTAGTACAGTACAGTGTATGTCAGTTCCTAATTTTGGAGGTAAATCTTGACTGCGTTTCCTTTCGATTGATTAATAAGTTCATATAGTAGGAGTTCATATAGTATTTTCTTCGGTTGATTGATATATTAAAAGATATACGTACTCAATGATACAGAATCCGTGGCTTCTACGAGGGTTATCGTTGTTTTATTCGCTTATGCGGCTTCGGACCGTACATGCACAATCAACAGGTTGCAAGCATCGTTGCATTGCGGAATAATCATTTTCAGTCGGAGAAATAATGCATGGACATGTGTGTTCCCCGAAGGCGCTTCATTATTCAACGTTTAAATAGAATGCCACACATACATTTGTTTAATAATCTCTCTGTACTGAATACCGGAAAAGACAACGAGAAAGAACGCCACGTATTCACCGGGTGACCGTGAACCAGATGACAATTTCAATGCTCGTAACAACAGACAACAAAAAAGCAAAAACGCCCAAGCCCTTTCCTTGACAAGACGCGCAATTGGTTTCGGTTCATTTGTTTCCTCTCTGAACCAGCCTTAATACGAGTTATTGTTTCATTGTCACGCATATTATGTATCAAGTTTGTGCCTGCGTTTTTTTTCCTACTCTGTAATGGACAAACTAAAATCAATGTGATGTAATATAATGTTATATTCTATCATAGGATGTAATGTAGTGAAAACTATTGTGTAATGCAAAATTATGTAATCTAATATAATATAATGTAATGTAATGAAATAATACTGTGTAATGCAGAGTTACGTAATCTAATATAATGTAATGTAATTTAAAAAAACAATATTGTATATTGTATTATAATTCTTTGTAATG
>JBBQQG010000120.1:0-1996 GCA_038216175.1 Saccharimonadales bacterium (SeqCode) | reverse complement strand
GTTTGTGTTTCAAATTCTTAACGTATTATCCTATAACTGCACATGAAGAGACAGAGAAACAGACAGAAATTTCGTTTGCAAATTAGAGGCGAAATTCTAGGTGGCGTGCACTCTGCGTGTTTTCGGTGAGTCATTCGCGGTCTCTTTTGATCTCAGCGCGGCAAAACTCAAAGCCACTATCCTGCGAGAGGATCTTGGCCCCATGACGGAGACTGTCAGCGGCTGTGTGTGGCGTTCTCGCTTGCGCAGTCGCACTTTTTATGCTTACCACGCCGCCTGCGCCCCTTGCTAAAACCGGGCGGGCGGAATTAAAGCACGAAAGGGGGGATGGCGGAATATTAGTAAACTCCTCGTACATCTAATTTTAGTTTGTACAAGATAAGTGTAAATAAATATTGACAGGAATTTGATGTTCTGCTTTACGTAGCCATGAAGATTCAAATTACTCAAACCACCGAGAGCATTCTACGATATTTGGGCGGCTTCTACATCGAGCCGCGGGGTGACGTGGACATCAAGGGCAAGGGCCGTATGATGACCTATTGGCTGGTCAGTGAATGGAAGGACCGGCCGAACAGCGACAACATCTCCCAAGTGGGATGAAAATGCACGACAGGAATAATACTCCGACTCAACGGCCAGTCGAACCGGAACTTATTATAATGATATTATTTTTAATGTTTCCACTGATCAAAGCTACACCAAAGTTGAATTGTGCACAAAAAAAAATGCCCGCATTTTGTAATAGAACGAAGCAGCGCCTAACACAAGGCACAACTGAATCCACCACACCACAAAATTATAAAATGAAAATTAACGTTTTGTTGCCGGTCGCGCATAACAGTGTATTTTGTGAATGGAAAACTATCATGATATTTATCCAATATACTGTATGATGACTTGTAAATGTAAATTGACTTAATCAAGCTAATCATTCGCTCCGTTATCGGAGCGGAGTCGTTCCCGCAACTGCCGTAGTCGTATAGTCAATAATAATCCACCAATAATTCGATTGATTGGTTGATTGATCGAATAATCGATCGATTGATCGATTGATTGATCTCTGATTTTTCATGATTTAAAACTTGTCAAACTTGTGAAAACTTGTCCAAAATCGTCCAAGAAAGTGTCAAGGGGGGACCCTTGATTTTTGAATACACACTTTGGAATTTAGTATTCCACACAATTTTTTAATCCACCACACTTTGCGTTGATCCACCACACTTTGTTAGGGCCTGGAACGAAGGACCGCAAGAGTCTGCTAGAAATATGTCAATGTAAAATCTAAATTACTACATAAATTTACTGACGCGGTTCTTGGCTGCACTGCCAATTAAATATTTCAGAGTTATAGGTGTATATAATTCTATATCCATATATAAGTATATAAGCGTAAGTATATAAACACATATTTACAAGTATACAAATTAAAGATTATCACATGCGCAGGATGTAAAATGCGGTGCAGTTGTACAGTACTATATGTAGGATATGTACTGATTAATTGACGATTAGTAGTGTGATGTGTAACCATATAATGTAGTAAGTATCATACGTCCTATTTAACATTCTCACCGAAATTTACCATATAATGTACAATTATGATCAATATGATACTAAGTCTTATGCAATGTGCCGGAACGGTGAGTCATCGTCAGGTATGGAGTATTGTAATGGGATGTGACAGCCCTACTATAATATATAATGACACTGTGCTCTAATAATAATATCGATTTGCCAATATGCTCATTTATTACGGTCTGTACAAGTACAAGGATAGGCACTCAATTCCGGACAGCGTGCTTTGACTCCCAATTCCGGACAGCGTGCTTTGACTCCCAATTCCGGACAGCGTGCTTTAACTCCCAATTCCGGACAGCGTGCTTTGACCTCCAATTCCGGACAGCGTGCTGTGACTCCCAATTCCGGACAGCGTGCTTTGACTCCCAATTCCGGACAGCGTGCTTTAACTCCCAATTCCGGACAGCGTGCTATG
>JBBQQG010000119.1:0-8173 GCA_038216175.1 Saccharimonadales bacterium (SeqCode) | reverse complement strand
TATACCTTAACAGCGCGGAAGATCTTCTTGACAGAGTTAGTCACGGACTGTTTGACGGCACGGAAGACCTTCCCGGGTGATTCCCGATTGAGGTAGAGCTTGATCCGCACCTGCTTGTCGGTGGGCAGGTCAAGGGTGACTTGCCCGTGGATAGTCTCGCCTGAAGACAGCTGAAATGACAAACGGTACAGTAAAAAAAGCCACGAGAAACACGCACTGAGCTCAAACTCTTCAATAAAAACTTTAAGGTACGAGAAAATATCATATCACGAAGGCTGATCATGTATGGCGTACCAGGTCACGATCGTAGACTTTAACCTCAGCCAGGCGGGGAGTGCGGAGTTGGACTTCAATTCCGGCCTCTCCACGTCCACCAGCGGTGTACTTGAGGTTCGCCTTCTCCTGCTGGATCTCTCCCTGTAGGGTGAACCGTTTGACCGGGAGGATAGCATCCCAGGCCCGGTTAACGTCGCTCAGCTCAACATCCACCTTCGATTGGCGAAGAGTGAACTTTGCCTCTAAAGTCACGGACGGAAGCAAATCTTGATCCTGGTTGGAAACAAAAACAGATTAAAAATCAAATCAGAATGAATAGTTTAACTGTCTGGGCACGGGGTGACTTCCCAGTGGCCCACCTGAAAACTCAAAGTGCTATATCTCTTTTCGTTTTCAAGATTTTTATCCTAAATTTTCCATTTGATCTACTTAGACTAAAATCTAAAATATACCCTTAAAGAAATTTGGAAATTCGAGGTCCGAGTGGTCAGTTTAGGGTGGGTCACCTACTGGCCCACTCGCCGGAGCAGTTTAGTCCTGTACAAGAAAACTTTTCCAGTAAAATTTTGTTTGGTCCGAAAGAAAACTTGGGTCCAAGTGAACACATTTTTCAATTATCTGACAAAATTTGGACGAGAAATGTTGGCCAGAAGTGGAAATAAAAAATGAGAACACTGGGTCAGACACTTGTGTCTGCGCAGTTGTCCCGCATGACCGCTGAGTGGCAGCACTGCCGCTTGCCGCCAAAGTTTACGACACTACGTATAGAAAGACGACTCACACGTGGAGGGAAAATACTAACACTGTGCGCCTTATCTAAAGCGGGTGAATTAGGCGCTTTCCTCAAGGTGGGCCACTTGCCATAGGGCTACCCGTAGCCCCAAATACGTCGGGCCCATACGGTTAAGAATGATATCCACAATTCAACTAAACAAATTTTTGAGATAACAAAAAAACATACTTTAGACTTGATGCGATGTGTAATCTTGATGGTGGGCTTGATATTCTGCAGTTTGCTATGAATGCTGCGGTAAGTATGCTTGGGCTTGGCCTGGCTCGAATCACGGTCAATGTCCTCGTTGTCGCGTTGGCGTTGGTCGCTCAATGATCGGCGAGCCTGAGGAGACTGGCCACGCATGGAAGAGCTACCAAACGGAGAGAGAAAAAAAACAAAATAATTAATCTCCCGTCGTAATCGTGAACGTGAAAGAAAACTATAGCGAATGCAAACCTGACGGAACGGGGCAGACGGCTGCCGGTTTCCCGCGAGTCGCTGGTTTCATCCTGGTTTTCATCGCGCTGGCCGTCGTTTAACGTGCGGCGAAGTTGAGGACTCCTACTGCGCACCGATGCACTACACGCCAATCAAACAGGCAAGCAATGCCATTATTAGAGATCGTGGATAAATAACACGTACAATTTTTTTTAGCGAATTTCTACGAAATCTAACCCGTCAGCACGGCGTTGTTGGGTCCCGGTTTGTTGGCTGACTGTTTCCTGGGAATCCCTAGTATCATCCTGAGCTTCGTCGTCGCGTTGACCGTTCTGATCCTGGCGGTGTGAATCTTGACGGCGTGAATCCTGGCGGACCCTATAAAAACCAATAAACCACTTTAGATCATCCGCGTTACTTGAGAAATCATGAATGGATAAAATAACCCATAAATCAATTTATAAGGCAAACAGAGAATCAATCAATCAATCAATCGTTCAAAACTTCAACTTCAAATTAGTTATACATGAAAATAGAACATTTCATTCAACGAACCGGTTGGAACGTTGCCGTTGGTTGCCATTATCAGTGTCATCCCTGTCCTCCTCCAGGTCGTCATCCTCCAATTGGGCATCCGAGTCACCGAACAGGCTCATTTCGGTCTTGTGGTCAGAGTCCAGTTTGGCGTGCTTGAAGCGGATGGTTTGAGAGGCCTTTGCTTCACCTGAAAATTAATCAAAAACAATAGACGTACATACTATATACTACAACATAGTACCATATTTACTATGTACATTGTAGACAGTTATTAAAGTGGAAAGATTGTAAATATTAAACAAGAAAGACCCATTAATTTCCGATATATATATATATAAAAAGTTCGATAAGAAATTGTTTTTTGAGTATACGTCAAGTATCGTTGATGTTTACCAAAATTGAGTTTGGTGGTGGATTTGAGGTCATGCTCAAGGAATTTGGTCCACTCTGACTGCGAGTCTGTCTTGCAGTCGTGCTTGATCTGAATTTCGCTCTTGCCGATTTTGTTCACCTCCACTCGGCTCGTGTGATCAAGGACGGTAGTGTCCAACATGATTTCCGCCAGAGCCCTCATCTGCTGGAGATCAACCTTCAAATTGGTCTCGAGGTCAGCCCAGCTCCGCTCATCCTTATCGATGGAGGATTTGAGTTTGAGCTCAAGGCCTTCGCGCTTGCTGATGAGAGCATGGACAAAGTGGTCCACGCTGAAGGGGAGGTTGGTCGCGGTCGTGTTGTGAATAATGTAGAGACTGAAATAGCATGAAGGATAAGATTATGATGGAAATATCTTTATATTAATAGAACGAAATTTGTCAACGGACAGGACGTATTTTATGGCAGTGATTGTGAAAAGACACAACGTACCTCACGAGGGCGTCACGATCGCGGGCATCGCTGCCGAGATGGGTGACGGCATTCATTTCCTTCTTGGACTCGCCGGTCTTGTGCATCTCCACTTTGGTCTTAATCTCGATAACTCTTTGTCCGGCACGGGAGGTTCGCTGGTTCCAGAAGCCATTCTCCTGCGACGAAGAGGTCTTCTCCTTCAGCCGGTGCTCCACATTAACGATCAGTTCACGGTGACGGAACGTGATCGAACCATCCTACAGTATCGAGATGAGCAGGTAAGGGTGAAGCAGTAAACGAGTCAAATTTATGTAATCAATCAATCAATCAATCGATCGATTGAAAAATTGAATTAAGTCAACCAATCTATCAATCAATCGACTGATTCAAGTCTCCACCAACCGAGCTGCGGGCCGTGCGAATATTGTGTTGCTTCCGAGCATGACTGGCTTCCACCCGCTGCGACGATTTGTCCTTCCAAATAGCGGCCACGCACTTGGCATCAGCTTTGAGGCGTTTCACGGCGACATCAAGGACGCTGCGACCCTCTGGGACCATGCCCATGGCGGTGAACTCATGAGACAGGACAAACTCGTTGGCATCCTTTTCCAGTTCATGCTCCAGCGCCACATGCCAGTCGTTGCGGGACACATTGAAGTTCAAGCTGACCTTTTTCTGCTGTTTCAGGCTGACGAGGTCGATAATGTTGTTCACCGTGGTAGAGACGTTGAAAAATTCCTGAGCAACAGTAAAATAAAATTCAAGCGAGCAATCAATCAATCAATGCATCAACAGATCAAGCGGGGATAAAACCAAACGGGAAAAATATTGTTTCAATTTAATATTATTTGTTTAGCAGCTATTAATCTATTATAATTTACGATATGGCAAGCCAAATAAAAATATATTATGTTCTAAAATTTATGATGCATATAATTGATTGACTTATTACTTTTTTTACTAAATCGGTTTACCAGGAAAAAACACACAATAGTTCTTATCAGTTTATCCACCCGAAAAAGAAGAAGTTCAAGGTGAGTAAACAATGAAAGAATGACATAAGAAAAACCCACCACTTCATCGCGTTCGTTCAACCAGGTCGTGTTGGAATGGAGGCCAATGTGACGGTAATCGCGATGGACTTTAAGCTGCGCAATGTGGTGAATGGTGGGTTCGGCCACCTCCAGCAGAGGGAAGGTGAACAATTTGACGCTTGCGCGAATATCGTGGGCCACACGATCGGACTTGACCTGGACACCATGGCGCAAGGTGAACTTGCTCACATCACCACGTCGCTCGAAGCCGGGGAATCGGAGCTTCTTAACTGCCTCGATCTCCACCTCATCGGAACTGCCCAATGAAAAACATGTGTCAATAACAGAGTGATCGATAACCAAAATAAGAGATGTTTAAGGAATCGGCCAATTGATTGATGGATCGATTGATTGGTTGATTGATCGATTCATTGATTGCTCATTTGATTGACTCTTTGATTGATTGATTTACGGCTCACTTCCAAAGGGGAAAATGTCTTACATGAAATACGTGAGGTTATGCTCCATAAAGACATTTTCCTGAAGCTTGGCCAACGAGGTGGAGACATTGACGGCCACCTTGGGCGCCTGGACGGAAAGCTTAACGGTGTAGTTGAACTCGACGTCCTTGATCGTGTCGAGGATACGATCAGAAAGGTAGCCCTTGGCCTTAGAAATGATCATGATCTGTTGAATAAAAAACGAAGTCATGAAAAAAACGGGGTGCTCAATCACCGACATCCATACCACATTTACAATTCAAACAGAATAAAATATATATTATTAGGTAAATCCTATTAGGTACGTAACAATTTCTAGTATCATGTTGTACTAAATTATCGTAAAATAATTCAATAATTTTCAGCTGTTACTTTATATATTTTGTGTAATAAAGCCCACTGCAAATGCATTACACTTGTCAACTGTACCGCTCCCATCAAAGTACTATCGTAGGTTTACCGAGGCGTTGTAGTGTTTCTTGTCCTCAAGCTGGACATCAATGCCGGTCGTGATGCCGAAACGTGAGTCACGGTCAAATTGCTGGTCAATCTTGCGTGCGTCAATCTTGTGGAGGAAGAATTCCACACGAGGCGACTCCTCTTGCTGATCGGCCAAGTCAAAGCGCATGTGCAAATGATTCTGGCGGGTATCGTGGGTCACCTTGGCGCGTGCATTTCGCTGGTTAGTGTGGCCCGGGGCGCGGACATTCAGCTCATAGCGGTTCTCGTCGTTAAGGCGCTCGCGTTTTCCATCGAATCGGATGTGTTGAAGACCACTGTAAACAAGAAAATAAAAGTTAACTTCTTATACAACGACAGCGTTCTTCATGGAACTCAAATAAATACGGAATTTAAACCGACTAATCGATCAATCAATCGATAAACCAACCAATCAATCAATCGATCCATCATTTAATCAATCACCCAATCAATCGACCAACAAATCAAGCAATCAAGCGATCAAAACCGATAAATCAAAGAAGCAGACAAGAAACAAGACTGATAGATTGACTGGATCGCTCAATCCATGTTAAGCGAGCAGTCAATCAATGAACAAAAACTGCCGATAGACAAATCAGTCAATCAAACAACAGCATCAAGAGAAAAGAACAATTAAGGACATTCCTGAATAATATGACCACCCAATTACCAAGAACCCAGAATATAGTGTCACATACGTTTTCTCGCTCTCTTCCAGATAAACGCGAAGCTTATGCGGTCCGTGGGACATCCAGGGGATGGCCTGGTCCTTGAGAATGGACGTCTGGATTTCCGTGCAGATCTTAAGTCCAGTCACGCGTTCAAATGCGTCCGGTAAGCACTTTTCCTTCTTGACCTCGTGGCTCTTGGCTGAATCGTCAAACGGCTCAAAGTCCTCCTCATCCTTCACCAGTTTCAGCTCATGTCTGGAAAAACACAACGCCAGTTAAGTACTATAAATCCATTAATAATCAATTACATATCCCTTTAAAACTAATGAAAGAAAAGAATAATCAAGACAATTTTCCCGTACTGGATGTGGATAAAGTCCAGCTCCTCGTCCGGCTTGGCAATGTCTAGCTTGAAGCCGTTTGAGTCAATGTCCAGTTTCATCTTGATCTCAAACTCCGACTTGGCCGTAGTGTTACTGACCACTGCGATGGAGTGGATCGAGGGAAGATCGATGGACATACCGCCGACCACTTGAATCACACCGCTAGAAACACACACAAGGACAATGTTTATACATAACTTGTTACTGTTTATTAACATCAGTCAAGGGTCAGAATTTGCCAGACTACAAATTTCCAGAGTGTTACCTGGGCTCCAGTTGGATCAGATGCTGTCTGCCCTCCTGTTTCGCCTTGATGAGCATAGTGGCGATTCCCGTGACGTTGAGGGTGATCTGAAGGGGCAGACCCAGACCGGTGGCGATGTGGTGGAGACCTTCCATTTTGATCGCGCCCGTCGGCTGTATATCATAGCCCCAAGCCAGCATGGCGGGGATGTACAGGAAAACTTTGGAGATTACATCGTACATTTCAGGCCCCTTGAAGTCGCTCAGGGAAACGAAACCAATCTCATCACCTGCAAATAAGGACACAATAAATTATATTAATACTTGCAAAGCCATAAAGACAAAAGAATCATTCAGCCAATCAATCAACCGATCAATAACTCAATCATTTAATCTATCATCAACTAATCAATCAATCAATCAATCAATCAATCAATCAATCAATCAATCGATGAAGAATGAATTAATGAATTAATCAACTGATTAATCAATCAATCAGTTGGTTCGTCAATCAATCAATGGGTCAATCATCAATCGATCCATCAATCAAGCGATTATTTGACGAACGAAGGAATAAATCCACCCAATTAACAATCAATCTATCGATTATTCAATAATGGACTGCGAACAACATCAAGGCTCACCAAAGATACGGACGAAAGCCGTGAGATCAATCTTCTCCTCATCATCATCGGCATCATCCTGGCGCCGTTTGAAGTTGCTTTTGACATGGCTTCCCCATGCCCCATGTCGGTCCAGCGACTCGTGGTCGTTGCGGCGTCGCTCTTGGCTACTGTTTTCGTCATCATTATCATCATCCTCCTCATCGTCGTCTTGGTTGTTCCTCTCGTTATCCTGGTTGTCCCGGTCGTCATTGCGGCCCCTTCGATCGCCGCGTCTACGGGACTCAGCGAGGGAGGCAAAGATTTCCTTGATCTGCTGGGGATTCTTGAGGGCTTGGGTGATCATGTCCAATAAGGCCTGTAGGCTGGGCAGATTGTACTTCTCGGTGATGCGCGTTATGATGGTCTTGGCCTTCTCCACGACCTGCTGATACTGTCTCTTGATATCCTCGAATTGGACTCGTTGAAGCTTTTCCTAAAATAAACAATAAAGCGCTTTAACAAAAGGGAACGACTGACGAATTGGAATATCCAACATTTAAAATACTCATGAGGCCGGCTAAATACCAAACTAAAAATAACGTACAATCATTTGCTGAATATCATTTTCCTTGATCCAGCGCAGCAGTTTTTCAACATCAACACCGGCAGCCTTGGCCTGTTCCAGGATCTGGCGCGACTTGTGGGCAGCTACACCGCAGGCCTCAAGGATCTCCACCAGGGTGTCCTGGGTGGGATCGCGGTAGTTGATGCGCTTCAGCTTGTCGACGATCCGGGTGATCTGTTCAGTCTGGGGAATGCTACGGCGAATAGTCTCCATCAGCTGATCGGCGTCCATCGAGCGAATGTGCGAGAAGACCTGCTGGAGAATAGTAGTGTCCATGTCCTGTACGCGAGCCAGAATGTCATCGACAATGTCCTTGTACTGCAAACGACGGAAAAATCACGATTCATTACAATTATAAATCAATAATTCAATAAATGAATAAATCAATCAATCAATCAATCAATCTATCAATCAATGAAAACAAATCAATCAATGGATCAATCAATCAATCCATCGATCGATCAATCAATCAATCGATCAATTAATCAATCAATCAATCCAAAAGTCCATCAATCTCAATAAAAAAAAATCGCACCTCTTTCGACTGCACAAGCGAAACAATCTTGCCAAGGACGGACTTGGCGTCCTCCAAGCGTAAATACTTGTAGGAAACCTCCTCGACGATGCGGAACGTCATGGCGAGTTTGTCCTGCACCTTGGTGAGGAACTTGCTGCGAGACATCCTGCCTTCCGGGCCGAGGACTTTCTCAATCATCTGCTCGGCGCCTTTTAGGTCCACTCCGGTCTCAATGAGATTGAC
>JBBQQG010000118.1:0-3587 GCA_038216175.1 Saccharimonadales bacterium (SeqCode) | reverse complement strand
CGGAGCCCGGCTGCCCGGTCCAAAAATCTTGTTTTTCTGATTACGTAATATGTTTAACTTCCCTGGTATTGATTTTCTTACCTTTGTATGATCACGGGTATCGTTTTCAGCTCCATTAAAATCATTTTTCGACATTTGTTTAGGGCATACCGAGTGATATTGAATCAGCTGATGGTGGTGGTGAGGCACTCCGTTTGGCTGCTGAAAACGGTACATTTAACATTTACTATTATACTGACAGTTTTCTTTATGTTGATTTGTCTTATTGTTTTTATGTGCAGGCGACGAGGAGATGGTGGAAAGATTACTGGATGGAGGAGCGCAAATATTTCCGTAATGATAAAGAGATAAATCAAAACTGAAAGTTGATGTTCAAGTTTCTTTTTCCAGAAAATACGTAAAACCATATGGTACACTGTGTTTTTTCTACTCATTTACAGCCGTAGTCGTTGATCGTACTAGAGATGCATTTTTTACTGCCTTTTTTTTACAGGGACGAAGAAGGACGGACGGCTTTTCTGAATGCCACGGCAGGAAACTACATTGCCATCATGAGAGCTCTCTTTGCCAAATTCGGCAGGGGCCTAACATTGGATACTACCGATAAAGTCGGGGTACGACAAAGCATAATTAACGTTAGATTAATTTCATTTCGTCATTGTCATTATTTTAATATTAGCGTATTGTTACTTGAGGGAAGTGAAGTTAAGCGTATTTAATAATTACGAAATTACCTTATTATACTTCGTTTTCTCCCACTACAAATCAATACTATAACTGCAAAATGGATTACATTAAAGAATCGTTTGGTAGAATACCGCGCTGCACTACGCCGCCGTGAATGATGCCGCGGAAGCCACGGAATTCCTGCTATCGCACGGCGCGAAAATCCTGGAGGACGCCAGTGGTCGCACTCCAATGGATCTGGCCATATTCCATCGGAGCGAACAATCGGCGCTGGCTTTTGTCAAGGACTTCGAGTGGAAGAAGATTGTAATGCGCTCCTCGAAGCAACACGACACTATTCTACTGGGCCTTATCCAGCACCTTCCAGCCGTCATGTTGGTAAGGTTCTCCTCAATTACAGTGTATAATTTCCGATAAAGTATGTTTACTTTACGTCTTTGGACTAAATTTAATGAAATTGCTTTCCGAAATCGGTAGAAGTGTCTGGATAAATGCATGGAAGTGGATAAGAACGTGGCTGATCCCGACAAAAGCTACGTAAGGGTCGCTGAACTTGACTACAGCTTTGTTTACCATAAATAGTTATTGTCTGCTGGTTTTATCGATGATTTTCTATTATTTCATTCTAGATCCAATATGATATGACCATTTTCTACCCGCCAGAATACAGCGAAAAGGAACAGGCCGCGGTCTGCATGGCACCGATGCGATCCCTGGAGTTGATGGCATCAAGCGGGCAGGATGAGCTCTTGGCGCATCCTGTCTGTACTAGTTTATTGGAAAGAAAATGGTACTTCTTCTACTTACTCCAACAGTAATTCAAATTTACTTGTTTTTTAAATTTAATTAATTAGCTACAGTTTTTGGAAATTTTATTATTGAATTATAAGGTCGTTTACATTTTTTCAAGTTTTTCTACTTAGTTTTGATATAATTTGTATTAATTTTATTTTATATTTTTTAATAAAAGTATTAATTTAATAATTTGGGTTCAGACACGACCCAAACTTTACACTCATTTATTTGCTTGCAGGCTTCGTTACGGCGCAGCTTGTTCTGGTACGTGAAACCACGTTCTGCCAAGTTGATCTGCACTAGTAATGTTTGTGATTTTCATTAATATGTCATAGAATGCAAAGAAAAAGTAATATTTGTGCTTTAGCCATCATTATGGCCGTAAACATCACCGTGGTTGCCCTCCTCACTTACATACTCATGGCTTCCGTGGAGACGGATCTCCGGCCGTATCTGCTGCAGAAGTCGCACCGGAACGCGGCCCGCCACAGCCCGACCATCACCAACAACAGCTCGGCCTTTGACGAGCTGTACCGGCGCGGCTACGATCACGGCCACTCCGGCTTTCAGGATGATGTCTCGCTTTTTGTGCTGGCCTTTGCGTTGGTCATGATTTTTCTCATGGAAGGCACGAATCTCTTCTCCAAGGTACCAAAGTTACTGTGGTGGCCAGGGGCTGGCGAATATACAGGGTGTTATATCGGCACGTGAACGACTTTGTCAGTCGACTGTACAAACAGTGCGCGTTGAATCGAATCCCTGTTCGATGCAATTGACAGGAAATTTTCATGGACTTTCCGAAAAATATCACCTGTTCGGAGAGTTTTTTGCAATGTATCCCCCGGTTTCTCCCGCAGTAAAAGGTCAGATTTTGGCTCTTCGGAATCCTAACTGGACAAATTCGCTCATTCAAAAATAGATTTTCAAAATCGTTCACGGGCCAATAATTCACCCTCTAATTTGATGTTTGTGTGAATGTGTGTAGTCCAGAGTCATTTATCTTCTATCGTTTTGGTCAGGGTTGGAAGTACTTCAAAGACTGGATAAACTACATTGGATTCTCCCTGTTTGTTTCCTGTAGCGGCTTTCTGATCAGCTTCCGCCTTCATGGTCATGAGAATCCTACAGTAAGAACACCCCGTGATGTCTGATTCAATAAAATGTACTCTGTATATGCCTGTAATGAAAATCGAAGCAAGACATTTCATTAATTGGCTAACCACGTCTTCCTTTCATTAACATTTTGTTGTCTATTTACCGCACCCTAGTACAATGTACTGTTTGTACAATATAGTACAGTATTAGCAGATATTAAAAACATTGAATTAATCGTTTAGTCACGTTTTGCGGATTAGTTGATAAGGTTTTCATTATATTTGTCGTAGACGGCGTACACGTACCAGTTTGGTGCGGTGGCGGTGTTCCTGGCGTGGCTGAACTTGATGCGCTGTTGCCGACCGTAAGAAGCTTGGTAGTGTTATGTTCTTAATTGCTCTGCACGTATCGGTATTGTATGGAAATAATGGAATACCATTCGGAAACAACGAATCACGTTAATTCTTGCTTTACACGCTGCAGGTTTGGCACCTTTGGCATCTATTCCATCATGTTTTTTCGCATCCTGAAGACACTGCTGGAAGTCTTATTCTTCTTCATCATACTCATTGCAGCGTTTGCCGCGGCCTTTTGTGTGCTGTTCCAGACGCTTGTCTTTCCCGACCACAGCGAGTATTATCCTTATCGCGTGAGTTTTATCCTTAACGCTGCGGAACGCACGTTAATCATTACTGTTGCTCTTCCTTAATTTTACTCTATGGCACTTACGATTACCATGACTATTTGCTATACTATTACTATTACTATTACTAATACTAATACTATTACTATTACTAATACTAATACTATTACTATTACTATTACTAATACTATTACCATTACTAATACTAATACTAATACTCATACCAATAACAATACCAATACCAATACCAATACCAATACCAAGACTAAGACTAAGACTAAGACTAAGACTAAGACTAAGACTAAGACTAAGACTAAGACTAAGACTAAGACTAAGACTAAGACTAAGACTAAGACTAAGACTAAGA
>JBBQQG010000117.1:0-4782 GCA_038216175.1 Saccharimonadales bacterium (SeqCode) | reverse complement strand
ATTGGTCAGATACTTGCCTTCTATCACTAATCTCTTTAATATACAATGGTACAGTACGTACTGCATGGTTATTTACCGCCCTTTTCCACTGGATCGGAATAGCACGGAATGTTTTTCACGAATGAGGCCGTGCTTAATTAAGATGTTAGTTGAAAAGGTATTACTATTATAGACATTCCTGTCTCTTTTCAGCACATGACACCATTAATTTAATTAAATGCCAATTGCCAATACATCAACAGGCGGGGTAGGGGGTGGTGCTTTACTAGAACCGCTTGAGAACTGTTGACAAAACAACCTTTTGCTGCCATTCCTCTCCTTCTTTCCCATAATATTGTACAGATTACATTGACTAACTTGTAATTTTGGCGAAAGAAACGACCTTAAAAACACACAGCAAGATAGGTAATTGTAGCGGATCAGCAGTTTATGTGATAAGCAATGTTGTATATATCTGTTTTGTCATATTTGTCGATGATACAATGAAAATATTTTTGATTGTGGGCCATAAAGTACTCTTTTACGTCGCCAACTATTAGTTGTCTCAGTTTTTTATGTCATAATAATTAATTCGACTTATTAGAAGTGATCTGCAGTAATATCTATTTTCGTTCAACACATTAATATCGAGAAGAGAAACATGTCTATCTAATAAAAACGCATTTGTCAAGTTATGGATAAAAAACTTCTATACAAGTATATTGCAACATTATACACGGCTTATTACACTTTTTGTACATCTTAACATTAAAAAAATATAATAGCATATCGCAAGTTGTAATAACGTTTTTATTACAGTATTCAACTTGCGGAAATTAATTTTACGCGTTTCATTTCTCTACACTGTATATATTATAGTAATATAACTGGGAATATAACGTACCGACAAGTCCGACCAGCAGATCGGCCAACGCCAGCGACGCCGTGAAAGTATTGCCAATGTGCCGGAGATTACGATCCGTATAAATGGCAATACAGACCAATATATTGCCGATGATGGCAATTAAAATGAAAACGGTCAGCAGGAATGCGACCGCCGTCTGCCAGAGAATGGAATAGTCGCTGTTTCGGCCGGCGAAATCGTCCAACACTTCGTGGGTCGTATAGTCCGAAGAATTGAGCATGACAAACGTCTCCATATTCATATTCCCCTTTTTTTACACGGTCTCTTTTAATCTAATTCGTAATCCGGCGTTGATAACTTTCCTTATTTCCAAAAGAGGTGTATAATATTTCCATAATAAATTCCGAAAATGGTCACATTTGTTCAAAATGAAAAGTTTCGGCGATTTTGATCAGAAAAAAACCCCCAGACAAACGATATTGCAGTACGTCAAAGTGGGAAAACTGTAGCAAAAATATCGGATGGGTCGGAAATTCCAGCGACCTGGGATTAGTGTTGTAGTCCTACAAGGAAATAAATGTCGGGGAAAATAAATGTCAGAAAGACTTAAATAAAGTGACAAGGCCGGCCATGCGTACTGTGCTGAATTTCATCCCATTGCAACACAGGTTATCAGGGCTAAACATACACCCCAATACACATATGCCCAATATACAGTAAAAGATGGCATACTCCGCATTGATCAGGGGCTAATAAGGCTGGGATTTGTTGTAGCAGAAGTGTTGGCGTCGTTTTCGGCGAGCTCCGTCATTCAGACACATATATATACATGCAGCTCTCCAAAGCCGGCTCTCGTATAACACGTTGTCAGCACTAAAAAAAAGAAGTTTTTAAAACCAACTGGCTGAAACTTCTAAATGCCATCAGTCTCGCGGCGGTATGTATCCTCGCTCATCCGGTCGGTATACCGTATATACTGTATAGCGGTTATTATTACGGAGGCACGGCCCGCCGGGAATTCTACTGACTGGTCGGGTGGACCGCTCGCTCAAGAGCTTGTACGAAAGTTTTGGTATGAGTACGGATATTATACTGTCCAAAAGTGTACATGTTGGAGGTGTTTTGCTGACAAGCGACAACCTGCCAACCAGCTTCATGCCCACTTTGCCTCACCGCCATATTTCAGGTGCATAATATTCTGTAATTATAATAAATAAGTCAAATTTTTTTTTAAATTGGGAAACTCCAAGTAAACTTTTTTTTAATATTTATTATGTATTATTGTTTATATAAATAATATTATTGTATATTAATTGTTTATGGCTAGTCATTGATTTCTTAATCATCTTTAATACGTTCAACGCTATTGGTGATATCGAAAAGCTGTCGAAATGTTATTGCACATATGTGCACCAATACGTCTATGTTTGTATATTTAACTTTTCTAACGAATTTTGTGGACTATTATTATTGCGTATTTATCTAAGCCGATTATTATGCAGGATATGCGTAGTAGTAATAATGGTTTTACAGTAAACTACGATAGCTTGTAATGTGGAAGCGACAGTGACATACCGTTATGTCACCGCCGCCTAAGGGAAGATAAACATATTACGTAATCAAAAAACGCCGTTTTTTTGGGACCCCACCCCCCTCCGTAATCGTACAACTCTGCCTAATGCATTATCTACGTTTGCTGGTGGTAATTAAATTTTTTTATGACCCCCCCCCCCCTTGATTACGTAATATGTTTATCTTCCCTAACCATGAGTACTAGTAAATGTTAAAGTTAATGGAGATTACAACAAATATACTTAATATTAGGATTTTCTATGCCAAACATTTTTTATGCCAACATGGTTTATACAAAAGGGTCTTCTGGAAATCTGTTTTTTTAAATTATTTAAAAATGGCCAAATAGGAAAATGAAGTACGGTAATCGAAATAAAATATAATGTCAGTCATACGCCGGTATAAAAGGATATTTCAATGTTTGTGGTATATCCACGTGTATATGATGCGTCGAAACAGCCGAAATTCGCCCAATTGTACACTGACAAAACACCACACCACATGGCGCTAGCGAAACATGGTCCTTCGTTGTCTCGTTATATATTTATCTAGCAGTTATTCATCGTGGCGCCGGAAGGGAAAATGCACTGATCGGCATAATCTTTTGTTGTGGGCGCCACTTGAATTCCGACACATACGACACCGTTAGTTCGGTAAAAAAGTTAAGAAAAGTTCAATAATTTTACCAATACACTATACGGGTAGTTTTATGCGCAAAACTTTCCTTCTCAAATCCTTCATCTTTGCTGTTGGCAATATCAAAAGTGATTTACTCGAATTAAAATTAGAAAAACCACAACTGATGACGGCATGTAATCATTCATCGACATCGTAATATAATATACGCTCGTCTGTCGGGCATTTCTTTTCAAATATACCTTATATGTACCGGTATCGTTATATTAATGTACTCTGATCCTGTAAAAAAAAATGTATGTATGGGGATTAACAGTAATGTAATGCTGTTGTTGACTTACCGATCGTTATCGTTAGAAATCTTTGGCCTGCTACGATTGTACTGTAATAACAAATGAAATATACATAAAACAGTCGAATTCTTACAAAAAAATTTCAACGTCCAGTGTAAACACCACCAAAATTATATATTAATTTTCGAAAGCAGGAACCAAACAAAAAAATGTGGATCCGCACCCGCCGACATTGGTACCTGCCATGGTAACCTACCAAGGAAAATTGAAAGGGAGAAACTACTACGGATGTTCTCAGGGGGAGAGTGCCCTCCATCAAATGGAATATGGATCGGAACAAACAACCAAAAGGGAGGGAGAGAGAGCTAGCACCATTACGAAATGGGCGCAACACAAAAAAAAGCGCGGCCAGATCAATCTCCCATTGAGAGATTTCCGGTACTACTGCATACGGGTGGGGAATATGGATGGATGGGTGGTGGGAGTGCGTGAAGGTTCCGGCCGGAAAAGAGGGGTGGAAAAAAGGCGAACGGCGCACACACATTGGCCCTGCGCATCCGACCACATTTCTTTACACAATTTTTATACCATTTCCGCTCTGTCCTGTTCTGTAGCACACTAGCAAAGCAGACTGGCTTTTTCCATTCATCCCTTTTCGCCAGTCCACGATTTCAACTTCAACTCGATAATCGTGCATCCCGGTAATGTCCATTTGATTGAATTACAACTGCTGTGTGTTTGTGTGAGTGAATCAACCTCGTGTGACACTCTCATCGGGGATAATTCACGCCCCATTCATGGCAGTTAGCGGATTAACTCGCCACTTTTTCAGACATACCGACCGCACCAGCGGCGGTCATCATTCGTTGCACAGACTGACATTTTCCCCCCTTAAAACTCGTGCACACAATTGACAAAATCTTAAAGTGTCTGGCTCAAACATGTAAACTGAAATAAATCATTGGACCACTTTCGTTGCTGCTTTATGGCTAAAAAACCGCATACAAGGAACACCAATCCAGTGGAGAATCTATAAATGCAATGTGGCAGCTTGTCTGTCGTCGATGGGAAACTTTGTCGATTTTTGCTGGGTCGCCCGTTGCATGAAAGGCAGACATATGACGTCCTCGTCTTCTGTGCAGACATGTAGACATGAATAAATAATTTCGAAAAGCATCTGGACACTTTCGCACGACGGAGAAATGAATGGAACGGACTTTGACATGGTGCGACAGTTATCTTATCAATCAACCAATCAATCCTTATTTTCATGGATATCCTGTACGTGACAAAGAGTTCATTCAGCTTTCGTGCTGTATTCTAAGCAACTGTTGGGCAACTTTCCCGAGATTAAGGCTTGGCTTGTACATGCTAAATGAGCGTTATGTAGTTTGTTGCAGTTTTGTTGTCTCAAAGCAACTGTCGCTCGCTTGGTCG
>JBBQQG010000116.1:0-4403 GCA_038216175.1 Saccharimonadales bacterium (SeqCode) | reverse complement strand
AATCAATCAAACAATCAATCGAATAATCCATAAATCAATCAATTACCCGACAATCCATCAATCAACCATCAGTCGTCGAGCAAAATCAATCCATAAATTTCCTAATATCAGTCAAAAACCTTTGTGTCGTGGATCTATTGTCCAATTGGCATACCTCCTTGGAGAGGCCTAAAAATGGCATTCTGTGGAGGACCAACTCAAATGATCTCATCGGCTGTTTCTTCGGTGGCCTGGCGAGAGGTTGATTCGGACGCGGCTGATTTTGATTGGCCATGGGCAGTATAATCGGAGCGCCCTGCATCATAGCCGGCCCGGCAACGGCCATGGGTGACTGAACTGTACTGGACCTTGGCTGGAGAATTGGAGCACGAGTAGCCACCGGTCCGTTATGGCGAGGAATCGGAGCGCCAAGTGGCGGAAACGCTTCCATTGTGTAAGAAGACCCTGTATCAGAGATGAACAAAATGTGCAAAATAACAATTTACATATTCCATTAAAAAAACTATCTTAAGTTTCAAAATAAATTTAAAAAAATGCTTAGTAAAGGATTCGATCCAAAGCACATTACCCTTACAGATTAATTAGAATATTTGGTTGCGTTTCGTCAGATGTCTTTCAACATTATTCTTTCAACTTCAATCAAGAAAATGGAAAAATTATTTTATAAAACTGATAAATAAATCTGAAATTATCACACTATACATAAACAAATAAGCGTTACTGTATTACGAAAACTTGCGTCCAATTCCAATGGCTGAACTTCGCTGTCCGTACCTGAGACGATCGGTAATTGATCCGCTACCACGGAAAACGGGACACCGCGGCCGACTCCTGGCACCGTCTGAATACGAGCAGGCATCTCGACGTCCTGTGGCACCAACGGTGCAAAAGTTTTTCCACCGATCATTCTCGGTTCACAGACAACGAGTTTGTCGTTAAGAACAATCTTCGATCGCAAAACGTCGTAGGCTGACTCCGGTTCCACGTATATCACAATGGCAAAGCGATGCTAGAAATAAAATTGGGTGAAAGAGGAGAATTAACGACAAGATTTGATCATTAGATCACAGTTTACTCGACTGATTGTTTGATTGTTTGATTGATCGATTATGATCGATTGATTGCTTGATTGTCTAACTGTCTGATGGACTGACAGTCTGACACAGATAATGGATATCTGCTGAAGCCACTGATGAAAATAACGCTAATAACCGGACATACATTCTCTTTCTCCTTAACAATGCACTCTTGTAGACTGCCAAAACTGCGGAATTCCGCAATAAGATACTCCGTGGAGATGGCAGCAGGAACGGCAGGCACAAACAGGGAACGACGGAATTCCTCGATCTTCTTATCGGGAATATTCGTATCGGATTGCGGCTCGGATATCTCCTGCCTTGGAGGATTTTGAATTGCCAAATTGGCAAATCCGACAAGCGCCTGAACCGGAGTAAACGACTGATCTGCAGATGGCAAAAATGCTTACTGTCAATGGGAAAAGGAAGCCAATCAAACAATCACCACATGCAAACCAAACAGCCTATCAAATCAACCAATCAATCTAGGGTTATGTGTAACGAAAGTCTAAATTCCCCGGGACGGGAACAACTCAGCCGAAATGAATTATACCCCAAGACAACAACCGTCAAAGCACTGAATCTGCAACACTGTACTTACAGTTCAGATTCGGCTGCTGACCGCGGAATCTCGATTGCTGCGGTCCTGCGGAATTGTAATACACCCCACTCTGCGCTGGAGGTGGCTGATTATTCGTCTGCTGCTGCGCAGGTCCAGGCATCCGATTCATAATTTCACCTTGGACAGGTGCCTGTTGTCATTTTTGCAAAATCTGAATTAGAGCTTGTGGTGAGCCATAATCAGAAGCAAATCAAATTGGACATGGAAAAACGCTGTGCTGTAGATCGATTACAAACTTTACCACGATTGAACCACCGCAAATTCGGTCACAACTCACCATTGGGATATTCAAGGCCCCGCTGCTCATAACCGCTTCAGGATCACCAACAGAGCAGAAAACTTTACAGGTTTTAGAATTTTATTTTTCACCAATTTCTCTTCCGTCAAATACAAAATCCCAACAAAAAAAATGTGTCAAAGAAAGAAAGAATTATCCTGAAAACGAAACGGCGCACGCGAGAGAGAGAAACTAAACTAAGTACGCAAGTAAGAAGAAAAAGGGGATTTGCAACGAGATGTTGAAACGATTTTTGCACACGAGAGCGGATTGAGCAGTAAACATTTCCGAACGCCAAAGGTAACAAAACGATCAAGCCGGAAACGATTTCCACCCAAAACTACCGTCACACACAAACGACTGGAAGGTTTGGCTTCAAATTAACGAAGAATGTCAAAAGAAGAGGGATGACCGGTGGTGGTGTTCAGTAACGACGTCCACCGCCGCCACCGCCACCTCCGTCCGTGCAGTCGCGCGAGATGTGTCCGGGCTGGCCGCACTTATAGCAGTTGCGATCACCGCCGCCACCACCACCTCCACGGCCTCCACCACCGCCTCCGTATCCTCCTCCGCCGCCGCCGCCCTGCTCGGTGCAGTCGCGCGAAATGTGGCCCGGCTGGCCGCACTTGTAGCAGGATCGGTCGCCACCGCCACCTCCTCCGCCACGGCCACCACCTCCGTAACCGCCACCACCGTAACCACCGCCACCGCCACCGTAACCGCCACCTCCACCACCGTAGCCGCCACCGCCATAACCGCCGCCACTACCACCGTAGCCTCCGCCACCGCCGCCGTATCCACCACGGCGATTGCCTCGGTCCTCACGGGGCTTGGCCCAGTTGACGCGCAGCGACGAACCACCGAGATCCTGGCCAGTCACGGTGTTGATGGCGCTTTCGGCTTCCTCTTGGGTGTCGAAAACGATGAATCCGAAGCGCGGGCTGTTCTCGTTGTTCGACAGCCACAGCTCCTTGACGGTTCCGATCTGCAAGTTGACCGACAATAATTATAAGCGGGAAGATGCGTTGAAAGAATTCATCGATCAGGGAAAGCTTGGATATTCAATGACGAGACATGACAGTTCACAAAAAAAAAACGTATTTGTCGATTACGAAATATCAGATCTTAAATCAATCAATCAATCGAGGAAAGGCGGCCATGTTAAGCAGAATCGACAACAATGCAGCGAAGCACAAAATGATAAATCCACGTACCTTCTCAAAGACCTCGCGGACTTGGCCTTCGTCAAGACCGTCACCGATGCCGCCGACATGCAGACGGAAGCCCCCGCTCTTCTCATCCCGCTGCGGGGTGCCCTGATAACCACCTCCGCCGCCACCACTGCGACCGAACGATCGGCCTCCACCAGACGCGTAATCGTTGTCCATGATGAAATCTGGAAGCGGAAAAGAATAACACAAAACGATACAGAAATCCGTAAAATATGACGCTATAAGGTTAACAGAAAAACAAACGGAGACCCATGGTGAAGGGATCGAACAGCGCCAGAAACCCCATCGAGAACCAACGTGGCAGCCATTTTCTTCTCACAATCCACCGGTGAGCCTTACCTGGACGTAATTCCGATGATCAAAGGACGAGCAGCCGATGGACGCTGCAAACAACACACACCACACAAGTACCGAAGGACGAAGGACGGGTTCTCACGCCGAGAAACCCCACACACACCCACGAACGAAAAATTTTGATGGAAAAGAAAAAAGTGACGATTGATATTTGCTACAGCGGCCCGACGAGCCGGAACGGCAGGCGAAAGCGAACGCGCATGACGGAAGGCGGGGCTTAAATGACGCTCGACCGAGCAATAGATGCGGCTTGGCAGAGGGTATTTGGTACGGAGGGCTAAAGCAACACCCACTCAAGGCCGGATATAATGCCCAGAGTCCCGAGAGGCTGTCTGTACGCGCGCACGTAGGCTTGCACGCAAAACACATTTTGCGATTTTCGCCGGCCGGCGTGGCCAGCTAATCGGATGAGGCATTGAGTTTGCGCTCGACCAATCCCGGCAGTTGGCGGATTTTTGAAATGAAAACCACCTGCGAGTTCGCCGGACATTCACAGTGTACCGGTACTTGCGCAATGACAAGCCACGTTGTTGTGCAACCAGGAAAAAATTGTCACGGAATTCGCCCGGTGACGGTGATGGTGCATATTTTTTTTTACCTTTACAGTTTTCACCAGACCTCCCCCATTTGAGCAAAACGGCTTCCATTCCATTTCCATTTTGCCAAAACTTTCCATAAAATGGGAATGAAAAATTTCCCAGTTTACGAAAATCCCACCCATTTCAAATTCATTTTCCATTTCCCATCCATTTTACAAAAGTCCCATTACCATTAATATATTTCACTGCACTGTATAAGCTATAGAAATCGGTATGTCAAAATCGATCAATCTGGACAGAATC
>JBBQQG010000115.1:0-5627 GCA_038216175.1 Saccharimonadales bacterium (SeqCode) | reverse complement strand
GCGAATTTTAAAATGATAAAAACGAATAATCCGTAATTTTATTTAATTATTAATGTATTTAAATTCGTTTGAAAGTTTGTACCGGTTTTAATACCACCATAAAATGCCGAAAAATTAGGGGAACACCTTGATATCAAAATCGAACTAGTTTAAGAGAAAAACTTGCTTGCCTGGCGGACCATTTACCACTTTGATCGCCTGGCGGACTTGAGCACCTTGCCTCGCACCATGTCGTGTACATGTAACATCTTCTGCTGGCAGAATATTACTTCCAGAAGTTCATTCTCAATCGAGCACACAATATTACTGCCTTGTCTACGTACGACGCTGTGGTTTACATTTGGTGTTAACATTCAGCGATTACTGGAGATTATGGACTTCCCTGGGTGGGTTTTAATCTGGCACGCGGCGGTATTTAACGGCCGAGCGAACGGAGCGACGGTGACTGAGCGAGCGGCCGGTTCAGCGAGCTCGCTCTCAACCAGTCACGATTACCGCGCGTTCCAGCCTCAGAGGAAGTTGGGGATTGATTGAATAGTCCGTGGATGTGTGCGTTGCGCATTTAATTTGCAGCGAAAGGCCAAAGGTTACAGTCCAATTCATTCAAAGCTACCTGACGGACGACATATTCGAGGTTAATATCACGGGTACCGGTTAAGCCTACCCTGCATTCTCCGCTGGATTATAACGAGTGAAGAATTTGGGCTTTTTAAGCATGTTGTTTTGAACTCATCCAAAACGTATCGGGGATACGCCACATCTCTGTATATAGCGTAGTGTGGAGCAGCCAGAAATTGATTTTACCATATGAAATTTGTGCAATTACGCGCACACTTAGTTTTTTACGGGTTCTCGTTTTAATAAACATAAACCAGAATTCGGTGCGTTCATTTGTCACTGCAATCTTATATTATAAATGTTTATCTAGTATGTTAAAAGTAATTATATTTACCATGTAACCTGATAAACGTAATTGTGAAAGTAGCATGTAGCAGTATCAATTTTCAGGTTTGCCGTCGAGGTTAATTTTCAGGTTTGCATTTATTTATCGGAACATTCAGTGCGAAAAACAACAGCGAGTATAAAATATAAATAGCATAATAATAATAGAAATATTTAATTTTCCGTATATAATTCTGAACGTGACACAACATTACCTGACCTGACCGAGACATGGTCCCGTAGTTTTCTTGACATCTATGGTATACGAGACAGTATACATAGTACACGGGTAAAAGAATGTGCCGCAAATTCAGTGGCGCGTCTAACTCGGTGGCGAGGGAGGGGCCAGAAAATTTTTCAAAGGGTCCCCCCTTTGGTGCGTTTTTTCAAGTCTGAAAATTCTCGAAAGAGGAGGGCTCTTTCTGATTTTTGGCCCAAAGACTCACGAAAGGGGGGAGTAAGGGCTGTTTTGATGGGTTTTCAAACTCTAACGGGGGGGGGGGGGGGGGGGGGGGAATGGACCCCTGCCCCCCCCGTTAACCGCCCCCCGGGCCCCCCAATTGGGGCCTTTAAAAAGAATTTTGGTTAGGGGTGGCGGGGGCAGGTTGCATATGGTGCATGGGCTAATATATGAGCATTCTCATTTGCGATGCAGTCGGATCAGGAGCCGACCGGCGTATTTACATATTTATATATAGACTGAAAACTTTACATGCGCACAGACTCTTTATCTTTCCCCACAGAAGCCATGTGTGAAGCAAAATTGTAGGAAGCAAAAAAGTTGAGTGAAGATGTTTCAGTCGTTTCAGATTGCAAGTATCATAATACTCCGTAGCAGTGCAGCCATTTGTTTTTGCGTTTTAAACCACTGGCCCATGATACTACTTCCCGGCTCTTTCATTGACAAAGGATGCATGAAAGAAACCCGAGGACACGACTAATCCACGCGTCAACCTGTTTCTAAGCCGATTTTGATTTCTTGTACAAACAGTATACTAGTGTAGCGTATGCAATATGTATTTTGGATTCAGATACTTTTAGTACCCATTGAGTTTTTAGTTATTTTTTTTTCTCTGACCAGAATATAATACGATAATAGAATTGATCCCTCTTTTTATCGAAAAAATCGACTTTCGAAGTACATTGTAAAAGAACTCGACAAACCACACAAGGGTAAAATTAATAAGTAGCGATTCAATGATATTTACTGGTGCATAACGTGAAAATAGTAAAACACCGCTTACAATTGCATCGTAAAAGGTGCTTTATCGTTTGCAGACACAAGAGAGGGTCACCGTTTGGATGGCACCAATCCATCCCCGATTACCCATCACATCAAGACCTCCTCGAATAACAACAAGATGGACAGTCACAGTTCCACTCTCCATCACTCTCATCATCGTTCGTCCCACGCCTATGCCCATCTGCAGTCCAGTGGCGGCGGCGGAGGAGGAGGACATGGACATAATCAGGAGCCGTGTTTGTTGAAGCAACGTCAACGTCGTAAACCACGCGTCCTTTTCTCCCAGGCCCAAGTCCATGAACTTGAACGACGTTTTAAAGCACAGAAATATCTTTCAGCACCTGAGCGAGATCAACTGGCACAGCACTTGAAGGTAACCATTATAAGTACTGGTCTATAGCGCCTATGCTGATAGTAAAAAGCCTTTTGATTTCCTTTGTGTACCTTTCTCTGGGACAGAAATAGGTTACTGGTAGGGGCAACTGCATACTATGTAATCGGTAAGGGTAGAATGTTGACAGCCACAAAACAGACAGGTAGAGGTAGACACGGTCAACGCTCTTGCATGTACTGATGAAACTGCATGATGTTAACTTTAGAATCTTCAATTTGTGGTCGTGCGTGCGTTCGGTCACTACTCACTGGAACGGTATACATTATGTTTGCCAACTCTTTTCAGTCTGCTTGCCGTCACAATTAAATTGAATTAAATTAATAAAAATTCTTGTTTCTGGGATGTTTCGGGATGTGTGGTAGACAGCCACTGAATTAGCCTGAATTTTGGTGATTGCATGGTAGAATTTATTTATCCGAAGAACGCACCTACGCAGTCAAAACGGGATGGTGAAAACCTTTTTTCCCAAGAAACTATCATAACGCGGATAAATTTCTTTGCAGCTTTCACAGCAACAAGTGAAGATCTGGTATCAAAACCGCCGCTATAAGAGCAAACGCCAATCACAGGACAAGACGATCGAACTGGCCACACAAAGCCTGATGAATCCTGGACCGAGGAGGGTGGCAGTGCCTGTGTTGGTCAAAGATGGCAAACAGACTGCAGTGGGCGTGGCTGTCTCCTCCTGCAACAGCAATAATAACAACAATAATAATTCCAATTCCGCTGTGGCCTCTTTAATTCAATCCTCCTCTTCGCCAGTTTCACATTCCACAATGTCTGCATCTGTCGTTTACTCACCCGGTCACAATCACAGTTACGCCAATTACGCTTCCGGTTACCCGCAACACACCAATAACATTACCGGAAAAGTCTCCTACGGCGACACGACAACGGAAAACAGTCAGCCGCAATCTCTTCTTGCCGTCTCTAATAATACTTCTTCTTTGAACAATTCCACGTCACAAGCATGGTAGGTCGAGGGCAACTGCATAAGTTGCATGTGCCGCCATTTTTGGTAACTGGAGATACTATTTTTCTATAGTCTATTTGGAACGGGGGCAGAGGAGAAGAGAAGTAAAGAAGGAAGTGGGTCTTGGGAATGTGTGTACATTAGTTACTAGTTAGTATTTGGTGCATGACTTTTGCTTGCAGCAGTGCGCGGACAACATGGAAGGAATATTGCGTCGTGTTGACCTAGTGGATTTTGTTACAGTTTTTCTTTACTGGCCGTTCCTGGCGCTGTCTTTAAATACTGTATATTGCTGTTTTGATTTGCTGCACATGAAATGGACATGTAATCTTACTATGAATGCAGTTAACAAGACATAATAAATACCTTGCACGTAGGATTTCTTACCTACTATAATGTACCGGTATATAATATATGATACATACAACAGTGCTTGAATTTCTCGTATTTTCATTCCATTGAACGCTGATAGTCTGCCCATGCCATGTATTCAAAGAGAAATTCCCATGCCTGTGCACTGCGCACTGTGAAGCGATTCTGTATCACTACCGTAGAAAGCCAGGGTGAATAAAGTTGAAATAGGAAATTATTTTTACGACTATGGTTTGTACGGATCTATTTATGCAAACTATATATAGCACTACTCCACAGTACGTCAATTACCAGATATCTATCGTCGTCTATCTAATAGTCGGCCCATGCCACGTATTCAAAGAGAGATCCACATATTTAGAGAACATATTTAGCCAACAATCGAAAAGTACAGGAACAATAAGAAAAATGCGGACCCAGTAGCGCCCGGCTGTTTTACCCTTTACCCCTACCTGAAGGGGTAGGGGTACCCCTTCTACCTGAAGGGGTGGGGGTACCCCTTCTACCTTGATTTTGTATATATTTTCTCACGTTAATTTTTTATGGAATCTGATGGGTTTTCATGGGTTTGATGGGTTCCGATCGCATCTACGGGTAAAATATCGGGTCTCCCGTGCGTTTGACCGGTAGGGTAAAATCGCCGAAACACTACTGGGTCCTGACTAGAGGTATAATACCCGGGGCCTACTGGTAAATAGAGGAGGTAGGGGTAAAATAGCCAAAGCCAAAAAAGTGCCTACTTCCAGAAAGGATGTTGTATTTCGCCTTATTGACACATGTAAGACCGGAAAATATGGGGCCCAAAGGGTGACAACACATCCTCCGAACGTGGTCAAACAATATACATTTAAATTCAAGACGTAACTTGTGCCATTAAACAAGCATGACCAGGTCTAAGTAGTAACGTTAGAAGATATGTGGATAATATGATTCATTCTCAGTTAAAGCCCATGTGCACCTGGCGAGTGTACAGCACACGACATGGATGGACAAACAGATTATTTGAAATGTCCAGTACTGTATTGTACTGCATCATATTTATGTTGATCAGGCACTACTAAATTAGTGTCGCCAACCACAAATCAATGCCGAACTAAATTCATTATTCTGCTGGTTGTCCCAGTGCTGATCAGTCGGGCGTTGCTTGTGATTGATTGTTTGATTTAAATGTTTTTCAGTAAGCTCTTTCGTATTCGAACGGTCATTTCCTCGCCGCGTTTTTTTCTGGATAAAGCCAGGTCTAGGGATGGGTATCACAATCCCATCTCCGCCCCGTGTGATGCGATGGGATGGAATGTTTGGGATGACATAATTTCTACGTGGCGTGGATTTATAATACAGTCTACCGTACAGTTAGTGTTTACTCGGTAGTGTGTAGAGACATCAAAAGGATGGGTAGACTGATCACTATTGGGAATGTCGATTGGTACTGTGTACCGCAAAAGGTACGATAAAGGTACAAGTACGGAATATACGGGGTACTACATACACAACATAAAAACCCGTCGAATCAAGTAAACTGTTTCAGGCTTATCCATGTTCAATTCGCAAAAATTCACACAGCATTTATGGCCTCTACTTTCGGGCATGATAAGGATAAACCTTGTGTGAACATATCATGAAAATATAAAAAAATAATTCGCTTTTTTTACGGGCCGCTAGCATGATGGTACGGAAAAGGTCGTTGGCACAATGGTACGGAG
>JBBQQG010000114.1:0-2087 GCA_038216175.1 Saccharimonadales bacterium (SeqCode) | reverse complement strand
TCGTGCCATCTCACCCGTTCGTGGATGGTCAAGATCGCCCGATCGGTGCTGCCAGCCAGAGACCGGGGGTCGACCGACCTTGGCCGCCTTCGAACTCTGCCGTCAGGGGCCCGTTACCTCGATGCTCGGTGGATTCGGGCTTATCCTCCTCGTCATGGTGGTCACCAACGATCCGCCGGCTCCGAGTCCGTCGATCCGACTGGTCGGACGCGGCCTCGGCATCGACATCGGCGGCACCGGCGTCAAGGCCGGCCTGGTCGACCTCGCCAAGGGCGAACTCATCGGCGATCGCCAGCGCGAGCGGACGCCCACGCCCTCGACCCCGGAGGCGGTGGCTGCGTCCGTTGCCCGCGTCGTCGGCCGGGTACTCGATGGCCAGGTCGTGCGCGATGACATGCCGGTCGGCTGTGGCTTGCCCGGCGTCATCACCGACGGCCACATGCGCACCGCCGCGAACCTTGACCCTTCCTGGGTCGATCAGCCCGCCGAGCAGCTCATCGGCACGGCCATCGGGCGCCGCGTCATCGCCATCAATGACGCCGATGCGGCCGGCATCGCCGAGATGTCACACGGAGCTGGACGTGGCGAGCGCGGCACGGTGCTGGTGCTGACCATCGGGACGGGCATCGGCACCGCGCTCTTCGTGGACGGACGACTCGTGCCGAACTGCGAGCTCGGCCACCTGGAGTTCCGCGGCAAGGACGCCGAGACGCTGGTGAGCGGCGCCGCCCGGGAGCGACGCGGCATCGGCTGGCGCAAATGGGCGTCCGACTTCAACGCCTACGTAGAGCGGATGGAGGCCTATTTCTGGCCCGACCTGATCATCCTCGGCGGTGGCGTCAGCAAGGAACTGCCCAAGTACGAGAAGTGGCTGGTCTCGCGCGCCACGATGCGCGCCGCCGTGCATCAGAACGCCGCAGGCATCATCGGCGCGGCGGCTGCGGCCGCGTATGGCGCAGGCGGGGCGAGGCGATCGTCGGCGCGACGCCCGTCGAGCAGCCCCTGCGCTGCCTCGCTGACTGGCTGACCGGCGCGTCATGCAGGTCCATCTCCTCGACGCGACCTATGAGCTGTTCCGATCGCACTTCGGCCGTCCGCCCCACGACGACCCTGGCGGGCAGCCGGTCGGCGCGACGGTCGGCATCATCGAGAGCACGCTGGCGCTCTTCCGCGACGATGGCGTGACCCACCTCGGCTGCGCGTCGGACCACGTCATCCGTTCTTGGCGCAACGACCGCTTCGCCGGCTACAAGACCGACGTCGGCATGCCGCCGGAGTTGCTCGCCCAATTTCCCTTGGCCGAACAGGCGCTCGAGGCCGTCGGAGCCGTCGTCTGGCGGATGGTCGAATTCGAGGCCGATGACGCGCTGGGGGCCGCGGCTGCGCGCTGGTGGGACGCGCCCAACGTCGAGCGCATCGTCATCCTCTCACCCGACAAGGACATGGCGCAGTGCGTGCGCGAGGACAACCGCGTCATCTGCTACGACCGGCGGAAACGCGCCTTTCTCGATGCCGACGGCGTGGTGGCGAAGTTCGGCGTTCGACCGGCCTCGATCCCCGACTACCTGGCGCTGGTCGGTGACAGTTCGGACGGCTATCCGGGACTCCAGGGTTGGGGTGCCAAGTCTGCGGCGGCGGTGCTGTCTCGGTACCCGCACCTCGAGCAGATCCCGAAGTCGGTCCGCGGCTGGGACCTGAGCGTGCGGAGCGCGGCGGTGCTGGCACAGGTCCTCCGCGACAACTGGGAAGAGGCGCTCCTCTATCGTGAACTGGCGACACTCAGCCTCGACGCGCCACTGCCCCAAGTGTCGGTGGAGGAGTTGCGCTGGCCGGGCGTGCAGCGAGCGCCGTTCGAGGCGATGGTCGAGCGACTCGGCGCACCGCAGCTCATGGAGCGGGTCACGCGCTGGGCGGACTGATGGAGCGCGACCTGCTCGTTCGATGGCTGCTGCGCCTGGAGGGCGTGGCGGCGTTCGCGAGCCAGGCAACGCATCTCGGCCGGATCGGGCGGAAGCGCGACACTGCGACTCGCTGAGCGAACACGTTCGACGCGGTTCCGTGGACAGGCAGCACCCGCGAGACGCGAC
>JBBQQG010000113.1:0-3800 GCA_038216175.1 Saccharimonadales bacterium (SeqCode) | reverse complement strand
ATTGCTTGTCTCGAAAATGAGCTTGCCTCCTTCTTCTAACACCGCCAGACGAGTAAGTGGGCAGAGACCATTGCATTCCGGGGAGCATCAAGGCGGAAGGTGGTGCTGGCAGTCTGAGTGCCGTTATACAGGTGCACGAGTTTATATTCATCACCGACCTTGGTCAAGTGAATGCCGATACGCGAGTTTGAATGGGGCACAGCGCGCATCACCCCTGAAATTATGACAACGACATCATTTAATTTCTCTAATTTTTAAGACAATAGAGCGAGAGAGAGAGATACTGCAAGTACTAAATTCCACAAAAAAGGGAGTATTAAATTTCGCTGTTTTTTATGGAATCTAATGTCAAAACCCTTTTGCAAAACTTCCAAAAAACTCAGTTATAGCTTTGACGAATTTAAAATATTAAAATAAACCACTAATAAGTTGAAAATTAACGTTTCGTTTTTAGATATAATTTGACAGCATGCACGATCGATCATGGTCAATTTTATCCAGCGAACCGCACCGCACCATTCACGGTGAGTTCAGATCTGTCAGCGTCAATCCATTTCCCAAGCCATGGCTTCTCGGCGTTCCCAGTTCCGAGAGTACCGGTAAGCATAGACACGCCTAGTAAGAAAAAAACAAATTATGTATTATATAACAACATGTTACATACTTGTTATGGTTTATTTTACTAGGGCTATATTTATTAGTACTTTTTCATTATTTTGAATTTTTTACGATCAAGTCACTGCTTGGTACGGAAATGTAGGTTATTTTCGTATGAACAGAGTAGTAGTACAAGGATTGGCACCCAATTCCGGACAACGTGTTTTGACTCCCGATTCCAGATATTTTTTATGCCTGCTTATTCATTTCTGATCTGATTCAGCCCATACTGGCCTTAATCGAACGGGAATAATTACAACAAAATGCAGAAATCGATAATAAAGGTATAGTTTCCGAGTTTAAAAACTAGTATTCGAAAACGCGAAAAGTCCATCTCAAATATCTGCCCCTGAATGTTTTTTTGTTTTTTTGAGACGAACAATTTCATCATTTTCAAGTTGAAAACTGGCACTTTGTGGGATTCTGTTATTTCTTCCAATTCTTATCGTTCTATTTATCTCAGTTGTGGTTGAATCGGTTGAGAAGTGAAACAGTTATTTATGTCCGGAAGTGGGAGTCAAAACACGTTGTCCGGAATTGGGTGCCAATCCTTGTTTTGGTGCGTCTCCGCTAATTCAGGTTGTTGTTTGTGCACGAGACCAACAAACGTGAACCATTTCCATTTTGCTTGTAAGCAGGGTGCACACATACTGAACAGGCTACACGATGAATGTAGGTACGGTATGGGTTACATGTACATTATGGATCCAGGGTAGCCTCGCCGCCACATCGTTGACACGCAGTCAGCGCATGATATGGTGCAAAGCTGCGGGAAACTCCTAGAAATCAGGTACAGTAAATACTTTAGTACGGTATGTTGTAGCGAAGTACATTGTGCTGCTCGAGGTGCCGCAAACAAATTAAAGTGACTCCGACAACCGAGGCCCAAGAACCAAGGACCGATTTAGGGCCGAAATCCAGGTACTTCTTTAGATGATCCATCAAAATCCTTTAACAAACGCACACATGATAAAGTTGTACAGTATTGTTCAACAAATTGGTCGGAAACTAGAAGTGCAGGAAAAACGTCGAAGGTGAAACTATGTACAGTACTTGAAGTCCAGTACGAGGTGAAGTTACATTAATAAATGTTTTTCGTAAATATCATCCGGATATCATTTCAGAATAAAACTAAAAATTCTAAATTGAATGGCGTTTACACAGGAAACGAAGTTGTTGACGTAAATGACGTCAAAACTTAACGAACGGGTCTGATATATTGGAGAGCCTATAACTTCTCTCGCCTTTGTCCGATCGGTCTCCGGTTAACGCAATTCACTCTCATCACAATAAAAAATGTAATCGCGGATAGGCTCATTTGTATAGGACTATTTGGACGCATTTCCGGGCGTTTGAATGGATACTCTGAAAGTCGGTAGTTTGGTTTTCTGTCTTGAAAGTCATTTCTAGTGACTTTTTTATGTTGACGGCAAGCGTATGCAGTATGCATAGAATTACGGAAATTGACCTTTTCTGATAAAATTCCCTATTCTGACACGTGCGGGAAAATTTCATTCCATACTCTATTAAATAATTTACAGCCGGGCAACATGTTGACTCCGCACGGACGAAGGCCTTTGGGTAGAGAGCTCTACGGCGGGCGCAGGCGCAGATCAAAAAAATGTCGATGAACATAGGCCCGCGAGACGCTGTCGGTACTCCGCATTAAATTGTAAAAGAATGCACTGCAAAAGAGTAAAAATGGCTTTAATTCCCCATCTCGCGCAGCAGTTATCTAGTCTTGAATATTATTTTTCTTTGACTTTATCAGTTCATTAAAGTTGTCAGTGAACGTCGATGGATTCGAGCCTTTCAGCTGGAGTAAATTAATTGGTATCATCTAATTCCCCACAGAAAACTGGTAGTAATTGACTGTAAACAGAATTGAAGCCATACCGGCGTGAACGCGTACTGGCTGGCGAAAGAGGTCCGCAACCAAAACACCGACACCTGCTCCTTGGCGAACATAGACGGAAAGTTGACGGTGATGATGCCCCATGGCATGATACAAACAGCACTCCACAGAAACATACCCAACAATACTTGAGCCAGTTTCAGACGCCGCTTCAGTTGAACCCTTTTCCAAAGGTTCTCAACGTTTCGGCGTTCATTATTGTAGGTCACTCTATTGTTCATTAAAACTCGAATGTTCTTGCCCAGAATCAGCAACGCTCCCACACCGGCCAGGCTGTACAGTGCCAGTGCGAGTACGGTGTAGAATAGGCCAAGCCCACCGCGTGAAATGTACGCACACTGCCCAATTGGCAGCACAGTGTCCATCCCATCTAGTCCAGCCTCCATTGAAGCCACCACAAACATGCTTACCGACCACGAAAAGATCAACATACCAGCCAGGACAGGGCGAGTGGTGCAGCGTTTATAATGGTACGGAAGAAAGAGGGCGATGCAGCGGTTGAGTGCCAGGCCCGCGTCGGACCAGTTGATGACCTTTGTCAATACGGTATACAGTGCCTGGGTGAAACGACAAAGAGCTTCCGGAATAACGTGACCCTTGGTGACGGCTAGCACTTCAAACGCGAACAGCGGTATGCTCGGAAAACAAATTAACAAATTCATATCGATCAGGGTGATAAAATGAAAAATTAACAGGTTTAGACTGGATGGCCGTGAAGATCGTGGCCAGGTAATGAGGAGCACGAGAGTGTTGTTGACGGCACCAAAAAAACTGATGATCACGGTCAAGGCGATCCAGGCGATCAGTTCTGTCTCCTTAGATTCGGGCAACTGGTAATAAAACAAACTCTGACTGGCAAGAGTAAGCGATTCGGAGCATGGCCGCGGTTTCGTTAATTGATGAAGACATAATTATTATCGCTGATTTAGCCAAGATGGTTCTAAAGTAACATAAGAATATTAGGATGAACAGGATATATAAAACTGTTGGCCAAAATTTAGGTCTGATTATATGTAGGAAGTGCATTAACCTTTGAAGCTTTGAATGGTATGAAGAAACAGAGGCACAGCCGCGAGGAATATTACGAGTATCTCGTGTGAACTGGAACTTCTATGTATTAAATTTGTGGGGACGACCGTACAGCGAGGAATTGAAGTGTGTAGGAGGATTATTATAATTATTATTGTACCTTCTTTCGCTTATCCTATGATAGGCTTGACGTACATGA
>JBBQQG010000112.1:0-6952 GCA_038216175.1 Saccharimonadales bacterium (SeqCode) | reverse complement strand
AGTACATCTTCATTCCCCGCCACGTGGGTTAGGGATTACAGCAGAAAGTGCCCTTCTCTTTATTAGACGAAGATCCTCTAGCACGGCCAACTCGACTGACAGCAATCGCCACCATTGCTGGTCCAAAACAGCATACAAACGGCTGTAAGTAAAAGCAACAAATGAAGAACCGTATAACCAACCACCACTGGATTACGTTTTCGAGGATATTTAACCCGAGCAAAAACTTGGTTACCTTCTGTATGTCAGGCCGCGCAATAGAAATAGCACCGAAAACACAACCGGAAGTATAATGTTCCTTTTCCAGTCCGCTACAATGTAATCCTTAATTATATTACATGTACAAGGATTGGCAACCAGTTCCGGACAGCGTGTTTTGATTCCCAATTCTGGACATAAATATCTGTTTCACGTCTCAACTGATTCAACCCAAACTCAGATAAATCGAAAGATAAGTATTTGAGGAAATGGCAGAATCCCACAAAGTGCGAATTTCCAACTTGGAAATGATGAAATTGTTCGTCTCAAAAAACAAAAAGCAACGGGGCTCGGATATTTGAGATGGACTTTTTTCGCGTTTTCGGATATTTAAACTTTGAAAACTGTACCTTTCTTGATTTCTGAATTTGCATGTAATTATTCCCGTTCGATTAAGGCCAGTCTGGGCTGAATCAGATCAGAAATGAAGAAGCAGGCATAAAAAATGTCCGGAATTGGGAGTCAAAACACGCTGTCCGGATTGGGTGCCAATCCTGGTACTCGCTTACTGCAATGACGCTGTTCGCAGCGATTAACCCAACGTGTAATAATAAAGCTACCGTGACAGAGCAGCTCAACTGTACCTGATGCTTGACATGGTCCATCTAACCCTGTAAACCCACACAGGGGAACGTCCAATGTCCGAGCAACCCAAAGAGCCTGCCGATCTGTCATCCAAATGTACCGGTCAGTCATGGAGTCATACCAGGCAGTACGGTGCATCTTCCGGTCAGTTTGGTTGAACGTGTTCAATAGAACGTCCGCCAACCTCGAACCGTCCCAGCGAATACTGAACGGTCCGCTGGGAAATATGAACGTCCGGTTGGTCATCAATGACATTAGTTTTCGACCATTGCAAACGGATGCTGCTGTTCCGTCGCTTATCAGGCTACGTGACTGATTGTCTAACGTGGCGAACAGCTTCCCGCTATTGTACGTTTCCCGTATTGTTAAAATGTCAAGGGGCTGCGGTAAAAATCAAATCGTTAAAAATTACTCTGATACGTAACCTATCTGTGTACAGTGTACCGTATGTAATGGATAAAAAAATACCTGGTCGCCCTCGTCCAATATTGTGCCGTACTTCAGCCTTTCTCTTTGTGTTAATCGCTCATCCAGATTGGATGAGTCGTTGGCCCGTGCCCCGCCAAATAATCTCAAAAACATAACTGACCGGAACAGTTGGGCATCCTGTACAAGCATAGAACGAATCAGTTTGAGATCTTCCTTCAGTAGCTGAAAGTTGTACCCATGGCCAATTTTCTCTGTTTAGAGCATAGACTTTACTTTTATCATACAAGATATAACGGCATTATATAAACTTGTTTAAATTAACATATTGAAGGATCCATTATTTTTTATCCGGTTGGTCAAACCTACTCCGTTGGGTCGTTGAAAAGTTTGACGAGGCCAAAAACTGGCAGTGAAAATGGTTGGAAGATCAAAAACACCTATAACCGTAAGCAAGGAAATACTGGCATTAAATGGGCAGCGTTGTCTGAGCGGCAGTTGAATGGATATGAAAAAATGAACCCTAATCCAGCATATCCCACAACTCCGCCCCGGGATATCCCGTCCAACTGCTTGTGCGCCATGCATGGTACAGTAGGCTCTCCAGTATTCATTCGAACGGTCATTTTATCGCCGCGGTTTTTTTTCTTATAAAGCCCTGTCGTCCTCTTTCATGCTATTGAATTTGGAAAAAACTGAGAAATATTCTCGTGTCACGACGGACGATATCTGTTAACCCAAACAGAAACGCGGCGAGAAAATATCTGCTCGAATACAAGAGAGCCCAGTGTACTCGAAATATAGTAAATAAACCATAATCAACGGAATTGAGACAAATGGTGTCTCACTTACGTAGTCCTGGTTAGAGTTCATAACCTCCCTGTAAGCAATTTTCTAAAGAAACAAAGTGTTTTGAGCCCTGTACTCTATCTTATTACAATGTGTTCTCATTTTCTTGCTACTAGGACAAAAATTTAATTCCGGACACCCAAAAAAAGTAATGAAATTCCGGACAGTGCGTTGTGACAGATGGCGCTGAACAAAATCCGATAAGCTGTTCGGACATAGACCAGTGAAAAAGTTACCCCAGCGCCGCCCTGCAGTTTGACAATTTGGGCATTGATTTGGTGAAAAACTTGGCCACAATCCTGTTTATGTTTTTTCGTTTTTTAAAATCAGATTTCAAACTTTATCAACTTTTGAAAGATAGATAATTTAGAGGAATTTAAGGCCGATTTAATGATACCAAAGCGGGAAGTGTTTGAGAAACATTCTTGCTTGCGTCCGGAATTTCATTACATTTCTCGGGTGTCCGGAATTAAATTTTTATCCCCGTAATGTTCACTTTGTCCTTTTTTCTTGTTCCTTGTTTCCTGTACTCTTGTAAGCGTTCCGTGCCCCGACATTTAGGATTTCGTATTCTTTGAACTGTAACTGTAAACTGCTCCCTATACCATTTACCTTGTACCCTGCGCCCGTAGTGTGTTCTTTATCATGTTCCCTGTACCCCGTAAACCTACATTACATCCTATGCCTTGTACGTCGTACCCAGTACCCAATACCTTGATTCATATACGCAAAGCTTTGTAACTTACCACCAATACCCTATACTTTCTACCCTGTACCCAGTACTTTGCACTCTGTATTCTGCACCCAGTATGGCGCAGCCTGCACCGTTCATGGACAATGTACTCTGTAGCACAGGGCATGTACGCACTTCTCTGTGCTAAGACAGAACTTATCGGGGCGAGGGGCGGAGGGGCGGAGCCCCCGAGACCGTTTAAGTTACAGTTAACGAATTTAAGAGTTCGCTGCTTGAATCCTTGAATGAATGGTGTCGAGATGCGTCGGCCGATCGATCGCACGTGAAGCGGCTTGCTGTAAAGTTTGAGATTTCTGTGCCTATGGATATTCTCCGAATTTTGAAGTTCGACATTTCAGAACTCTCAAAATTTTAGTAACCTCCAAAAACTTGCCCTCACCCGTAATTAGTTGTGTTAGCACAACATGCTAGTTTATAGCCAGCCTACTCTTGCCTGTACTTCGTGCACTATTCCCGTTTACTTTGCGCGCCGCATTCTTTCAGTTTCTATGAAATAATACAATAATACCGGCCCGGTCGGCAAGGCATAAGTGTAACATATGGTAATGTACTTATAAGGACAATAATGACATCATGCCAAGAACAAATGGGACAGGGTGGGTGAAATAGATGTAGTATACGGTAATGTATAGTACTTATAAGGAAAATAATGACATAACGCCAAGTACAAATGGAACAGGGTTGGTGCCATAGGTGTAATATACTCTAATGTACCTGTAATGACACTCACTCACTCACATGACAGTAATGACATAATTCCAAGTACAGATGGGACAAGGTGAGTGCCACAGGAATGATAGACAGTACTGTAAGGCGTGAAGGGCAATAATGACATAATGCTAATGACAAAAAACCATAGTGTTGTTTGCATCGTCTTGGTTCAAAACTTGCTACTAGTCCTAACCAGGGATTAAATTAAAGTGCTACATTGACACAAACTGTGCCACATTGCAATCATTTGTGCTACTTTGATTTCGTTTAAAGTAGCACATTTTGACCAGCAAGATCCGCGAGAAGCGATCCGCGACCGGCGTTCATTTTGTTGATCGACTATACTTGTTTCCTGTCCAGCTTTCTTAATTGTGTTTTTTTGTACTTTCGAGTTTCGATGTGTTGTAAACGGGTTGATCAGAATCGATTATGACTATTATGATTATGACACGATTATTGTAAGTTCATTTTGCCGCCGAGGTTGAAAAAATTTAGGGTTGTGCTACATTGAAATTTCTCTTAATTTAATCCCTGGACTCCTACTCATGGTATACCGTGTATGTTACAGATCTTAGGTTGAGATATTATTGAGGGATCTTGCTTCTTCTAAAGTGAATGGCCTTCTTGAAGGAATCATGCTCGGGAAATCGTGTAGCAGCCACCAATGTTGACTATTGAGCACCGTGTAGAGACGTCTATAGTTGTAGAAGATAAAATAACATACAATAAATAATGTACCGCTGGAAAAGTTAGAAACTTATCTGGAAGCTCTTAGGGAAACGCAAAAGCCATATTCACCTTCGCAGGATCATTAAACCAACGGGAATTGGAATAAGTAGCAGCAACGGAACTATCACGGCTAAGGAAATATCGTTTCTCCAGTTCCCTTAAAATAAACATGAAGTTGTTTGACACTTATCACCTCGGATCAGAAGCACTAATTATTTAATTATTGAAAAAAAAATATTCAATTATTCAATTATTCAATTTATTTATTTAATTATTTGATTATTTAATTATTTAATTATTTACGAGTACCTGATGTTTTGCAGGGTCCCTCAAGCCCTGAGAATCCGCATAGTGGTACGTCCAGCGTTCGAGCTATGAAGAGGTCACTTCTATTTGTTTTCCACACATACTGGTCGGTGGTGGATTCGTACCAAGCAGTTGTTTGCATTTTCCTATCAGTCTGGTTGTATGTGTATAGAATGAGATCCGCGAACCGGGAGCCGTCGGATCGAAGGTTCAGGGACCCGCTGGGAAAGTGAAACTTTCGATCGGTCATTAGGGCCATCAACGTTTTTCCGTTGCAAACCGTTGCAGGATTATTTGAGCCGCCGTGTAGACGGCGCGACTCGTTTACGATAGTGGCGAAGAGCGCCACGCTGTTGTACGTTTGCTTAATGCTGAAGATATCCAGTGGCTGCGCCAAAACATAAGTTGATATATTATATATTTATCATATATCTATGGTTGATGCATGCAGGTATCTGTGTTTCCCGTCAATTTCTCAGTACAGTACAAAGATTGGCTCCCAATTCCGGATAGCGTGTTGTGAATCCCAGTTCCGGACATTTCTTGTGCCTGCTTCTTCATTTCTGATCTGATTCAGCTCACACTGGCCTTAATCGAACGGAAATAATTACTTATAAAATTCAGAAATCAAGAATGGTATAGTTTTCTAATACTAAATATCCGAAAACGCGAGAAAGTCCATCTCAAATATTCGTCCTCCGTTTGTTTTTTGTTTTTTGAGACGAACAGTTTCATCATTTTCAAGTTGAAAACTGGCACTTTGTGGGATTCTGCTGTTTCTTCAAATTCTTATCGTTCGATTAATCTCAGTTTGGGTTGAATAAGTTGAGAAGTGAAACAGTTATTTATGTCCGGAATTGGGCGCTAATCCTTGTACCGTATGTAGGGCATAGTGACGGGCATACCTTATTGCCGTCTTCTAGCACTGTTCCGTACTCCAGTTTTCCCCGTCTCGTCAGTCGTTCATCCAAGTCAGAGGTTTCATTACCCCGTGACCCGCCGAATACGTGTAGAAAGACGACGGATCGGAACAGTTTAGCATCCTGTAAAAAAATATGTTTTTTTCTCCCGAAACATGAGCATGTCATCTATTTTTGAGTTTGACAGGTCATAACTGAGTAGATTAATATGTACATTGCGCTACAGTACCGTACCTACATACTGTACAGTGTATGCGGTGGTCCTAATTTCTGATATAGTTACACATTTTACGCTTTCTATGGTTCGCCCTTGTAACCATTCGAACGTGATAAGTCGAAACCTATCACAAATACCTTTTTTAATGGTTTTCTGCAAGTTTTTCTAACACAATTGAACGCTGATGAAATATCTTTCCCGTGGCGGGAAAACAAATCTATCGAGATACAGTAATTGTAGTGTGGGAGAGCTCAGACATCCTGATATACGATATGGTCGGATTCCGGCCGGAAATACAGCTACAAATAGGATCAGTAATAGGTCTAATTCACCGTAACTTCGGGTTTCTTATCAAACAGCCACCAGCCGGCCGCGGCCTGGAGCGTGTCACGGCGGCCATTGCCACCCTCAGCCACGATCCCACTGTCAGAAACCTGAATCCCGATCAATCCAGCCACCATGAGGGTATCGAACTTTTGCCCATTGTCATCCTGTTTGACGTCCACTTCCGCATAAGCCGGCGGCACGTCAAGCGTGTCCACACGGTGAAACTTGACCCCCTTCCATTCCAGTCCATCCTGGCTGCGGCCTTTCTGATTGAGTGGTCGTGCTGAAGCTCGGCAAAATCCAGGCCCGCAAGTCGGGGTCCTGCACATTTTGCTGAATTAGTCGGGTCATTTCCTGGGCCATTTTGCCAAAATCCACCCCATACCGATTCCCAGATGCGCTTACTTCCAGCTCTTTTTTCCCCTCGTGTTGGGACGAAAGCACTGCGCATTGGCGTTGACAAACAAACTGAACTGCCTGAGGATGGTCAGCCAAATGTCGTCCGGGCGAATCCCCAGCCGATGGTGCTGGCTGTAAGCTCGCATGGCCGAGTAGACGAACCCGTTTGAGAAGCGACCCACCGGTCGGGTTGCCAGGTCCCCGAAGGAGGACTGGAAGATCTCCTTATTTTGGCGAGAGATTTCTGGCCGACAGGCGCCTTGAAGCATGGCAGTGGCGTTGGGCGCCGGTCTGAGCCAGTCCACTGAAACTGCCGTGACAGTTTGGGTGGATGGGTGAAAGGTTATCCCGCCGGGGGTAATTAGTCCCGCCATGTTTAAATTATTGAAAATGGATAAATTTGGCAAATATATCCAACAGGTAATCAAGAAAACATACACGGATGACCTTGATGTTCTGCGAGAATTTGTA
>JBBQQG010000111.1:0-2825 GCA_038216175.1 Saccharimonadales bacterium (SeqCode) | reverse complement strand
CGGTACTTTTTGAGAAGAATAATTTGATCAGTTTCAGGTGGAAAACCCGCACTTTGTTGACTGTAGCAATTTCTTCTAATTATAATCGTTCGTTTATTCTCAGTTTGAGCTGAATCAGTTGAGAAGTGAAACAGCTATCAGCGGCCGGTAGTATGTTCCAAAAGGGGGTGGCCGGAATTAGGTTCCATCCCTTGTAGCTGTTGCTGTTGTTTCTTGTGCCTGCGAGGTTTTGTTCTTTCAGGGAACCGTCGCGCCCACGTACTACAGCACCATCTTCGACAACACAATCTTGACCGTGGACCAACTGCAGCAGTTAACTTACGCACAGTACGTTAAGTGATGAATTGTAACAATGTGTTCTTGTTGCTCTGATTGGATGTTTTTTCAACCGATCTGTACGTATTTTTGACAGGTGCTGTATGTACTTCAACTGGACGGTAAGTCGGATAGTCTTCTCAGGGGTTTGATTAATAATGCCGATCACCGCATTTCACCATGCGCCATTGAGAACTTATCATTTTTTCACAGGGCCCTGTGAAAGTACCGGCCCCTTGTCAGTGTAAGGAAATTGATAATGTCAACGCGAATTTTTATGCATTTTTTGCTGCCATGTTATACGCATTTTCAAACGAGTTATTGCTGCTCTTCAGATGCACACAAGTTGGCGTTCCTCGTGGGGTAGGTTTTTGCAAATTGGCTCTATTTAGTTGGGCTCTGAGTCATTTAATGATATTTTAGGCCACCGTTTATTTGAAACTATCGGTTTAATTATTCAATGTCGTGGCTCTTAAATAGCTTTTTGTGGTGTTTTAGGCAGAGTATCCACGATGCTCCTAATCCTGATATGGACAATTTTCTGTACTACCTGTAGCACAGCTGCGCCCTTCCGAATCAGTCATCGTGCTCCAAGACAGTCCAAATGGGCACGCGACTATTCGGGCAGTGTTTCCTTCATTTTTTCGTCTTACATAACCCATCCCATATTTCTTCAGCGAAAATTATGGTTTGAATTTTTACCGTACCGCGGACTAGCTGTTTTTTGTTTTGATTTCGTAGCTCGGTTAATTTTTCATATCGGGCGGTTGGTTTTTTTTTGTGTTATCATGCCTCGTTACGAATCTTGGCAAGGCTCAAGTACCAGTACATTTTCACCCCGTCGAATCATAAGGTTTTCGTTATTGTTTTATCAAAATAAATTGTAGACATGAAAGAAACGGAATTGATAACTCATATACGCCTAAAAGGAGAGAAGAGAAAAGAGTAAATAAAAAAACTAGTAATACTGCAGGGTATCTTCGTGAACGTATTCCTGAGGAGGAACGTATTCGTGGCCGTGCCAAGGTTCCTCGTGCTGCGCTTGCCATGGGTGGCCGTAACCAGGTCCAGCTGAGTCTTCAAACAGTCCTGGATCAGGCTCATAGGCAGTCGCCGGGTAGTCGTAATTTGAGTAAACCGGTCGTTGCTGATAGGTCCCGGTTGCATATGGCTCGGGCGTGCCGGGTACGTACTCCGAGTGAAACTGCTGATACCCATGAGGACTGGCCGGGTGATACAGCAAGGGTGAACCAGGCTGCCGTCCAGAGGGAGGCCAGCCACCGTAAACCGGTGTTGGTGGCATACCGGCTGATCGATCTGGAAACGGTGGTGGAGATGGCGGAGGTGGCTGGCGGGGAAATGGTCGCGAACTTTGCGCCGTTCCGGGACGACTCTGGGTGGGCTCGGTGGAACGTCGATGTGACTGCTCTGCCGGTTGTCTACGCGCCGGCTCCTGCTCATACGCAGACCGTTCCCTGTTCCCGTCACGGCGTCGGTTGTGGCGATCTGACGGCTTCCGGGTGGCTTTAGTCTGGCGGTCGCGGGTTTCCGGCGTCAATACTCTCCTCTGTTTAGCCGGCATCCTACTAGAGCTAGCATCATCTGCCGATGAGTCACTGGACGCTTGGCGCCGGAACTTGACCTTCCGCTCGTGGGTCTGCGTGTCAGAATCAGAAGACGACGAGGCCTTCGACGAGACCGGCGTGGTATTGTTTGTCGTGGCCAACGTGGACTCCGGTTCACTACTGACAAAAATAATCGTAATTAGATCAATCAACCAATCAATCACTTGAATAAACAAAAATTAGAAAAGTCATCTGTACAAATACCTGTACGAATACCGCGGTGTTTTACGGCTGCTTCCGCTGGACCTTATCGGTGTTGCAGTGGACCGATGATCCGGCTCCGTCTCACTGGTTTCACTCTGCGCCAGTTTGCCCGGCAGGTACTTGCCCGGCGCCTTCCGGATGTGCTCAGGAATTTGCATCATGACTGCCTGATTGGAACGCCGTCCGGCGGCGTCCTCTATCAGTGGACGCGGAAACGCGGTGCCGTCAGAATGCCGCCGTGAAACGGGCCGGTCGTAATCGAAATCAGCGTCTGCGGTGTCCGTGGTAAAATGGAATCCATCCAACGGTTGGCCGTACAACGGGCCGAGATCCATGGCGGAGGGCGTCTGGATCGCCTTATCCTGCATGGTCAGTAGGTGTTGAAGATAATCGGCCGGAAGCTGGCCGGCCCGTTGCAGGCTGCAGGCGTGGCGCAGAAGAAAGTCTTTTCGATGACCGCCAGTGAACCAGCTGGGCATCCGATCCATGATGGCGTTGTAGGCCGGAAATCTGAAAAAAGTTTACCAGTATTCCATCGTATTGTTTGCATGGCATTAGACAGGCATACCTATGTAGATCCACTGACGTACAAGGGATGGAACCTAATTCCGGCCACCTCCCTTTTGGAACCTAACTCGGGCCATGTTTTATTCCTGCTTCTCTATTTCCGACCTGATTCAG
>JBBQQG010000110.1:0-1662 GCA_038216175.1 Saccharimonadales bacterium (SeqCode) | reverse complement strand
CGACGTCCTCAGCCGCTCACGCCTCACCCTCATCCCGACAGAGAAGGAGGAACAAACAACCGAACTCGGCGCCCTCAGCGCCTAGAAATCCAAGAATCACGCGGGAAACGCGTTACACCACACATTTGGACTTGACCAAGTTCCTCGGCCCGAACGGCTCGACCTGACAGCTTGTCAACCATTCGCGGCTCAGTGTGCTCTGATGAAACGCTTGCAACCGGCGACTCGAAGAAATAGGGAAGTCCAATAGTCTCAAGCGCACGGGTCATGACCACCCAGGGCGGCTCGCCATGCAGAACGAGAAATTCTTCATGTGTTAAGAAGTCACCAGGACCCGAGTGCGTCTCAGCAAGCCACTGGGTGAACTGGTTGACGGTCCGTGCCTGATTGTAGATCGAGAAAAGCTCCCCGAGGGAGAATCGGAAAAGGTCCCCGCCTGCGCCTTCAAGCGGGGTGTATCGAACCCAGTCATTATCTGACCACAGCCCTATGGATTTGCCAGACGCCAATTCGGCATTCATGACTTGAGAAGCGGTGAGGTGGCCATAGGTAGCAAGGTGACTGCCGAGCCCAAGGGGATCACCGGCGTATTGCTCCGCCGCATTTCGAAGGTTGGCAAGAAGCTGTTCCCGCGGCGGGAACTGGTTGGAGGCAGCGACGCTTTGCAATTCGACGCTCGTCAGTAGCCGTGGAAGGCTACCGATGACGCCCCCGTCGGGCTGCACCATACCTGTCTGCATGGCCTCCAGTAGTTGTGATTTTCCCGACCCATTTTGCCCGGTGATGACGGTCAGAACGGGCAACTCCGTTTCGACGAGAACTTGGCCAGGCCAGAACGACTTGTAGGAGTTGAGGATCTTCGGGAGCACAAGGGTAACTTAGCAAAGGCTTTCCTTTTTACTCAGCTGAACTGTCTGCATCTCCACTCTTGCAACCCTAGGGAGACAAGACGTCTCATCGCCGCGGTGCTGGCGCTGCATTCCGTTGCGGCACCGCGCTGGACGAGGATTCCCTCAACTATGTCTCGTAATTTTGGGGCCGATTTCAGGTACCCGCCGAAAGTTCTGTGACACTTAAAATCGACTGGCCGGTTAAGGGCATCGCCGTCGTCAGTCGGCGCTCAGGGCGAGGTACCGGTAGACGGTGGCACGGCTGGTTCCGATGATCTTCCCAATGTCAGCGGGTTTCAGACCTCGGACCTTCAGGTCATGGGCGCGCTTGACGTCGCCATCGTCGGCGGTGATTTCGCGTCGACCTGCCTTGCGCCCGTGTGAGGCGGCCACGGCCATGCCGGCGCGAGTGCGTTCGGAGAGCTGGTCCCTTTCCAGCTGGGCGAACGCGGACATGATCGTGACCATGGCCCGGGCCATGGCGCCGCCGAGTTCGCTGTCCGGGTCGGTGGCGATGCCGTCGCGCAGAGACCGGAACTTGATGCCGCGGTCGGTGAAACCGTCCAGCAGTTCCAGCAGGTGGCGGGTGTTGCGTCCAAGCCTGTCTAGCTTCCAGACGACAACTTCGTCGCCTCGGCTGAGGCGGTCGAGCATTTTGTCCAGTTCGGGACGACTGGTCGTGGTCCCGCTGACCCCCTGGTCGCCGTAGATACGTTCGCAGCCGGCGGCTTCAAGTTCCCGGATCTGCAGCTCGGTGTTCTGGTCCGCCGTG
>JBBQQG010000109.1:0-4398 GCA_038216175.1 Saccharimonadales bacterium (SeqCode) | reverse complement strand
AAGCCATCGCGGCGCAACTCTGGTTGCTGCATGGGGGCTGCGCGCTGATCTACAAGCTGGCCTATGACGAAGGCCACAAAAAATGGTCGGCAGGATCGGTGCTGACTGCCGAAATGATGCGCAGCGTCATTGATGTGGATGGTGTGCACACCGTCGACTACCTCACCGGCGACGATGGTTACAAGAAGGACTGGATGTCGCAGCGCCGCGAACGGCGAGGGATCGTCGCTTTCAACCCCCGGACAGCGCAGGGGCTAGCCAGCGGCTTGAAGCACATGGCTGCCCGCTGGTGGCGGCGCATCAGGCCCCCCGCCCCCGCTGTCTCCGACGCGCAGGCCAGCGCTGACGCGACTGTGCAGCCGGTCGCTTGAAGGTCGCCGCCACCATGTCCGAAAACAATCGGCTGCTGATGATCGCGTATCACTTTCCGCCGTTGGCGGGCAGCAGTGGCATCCAACGCACCCTGCGATTTGCGCAGCACTTGCCTGCGTTCGGTTGGGAGCCCCTGGTGCTGAGTGCGACGCCACTGGCCTACGAACGCACCAGCGATGACTTGCTCTCTGAGTTGCCCGCGCGGTTGGTGGTTCGCCGCGCCTTTGCACTCGACACCGCGCGACACTTGGCCATCGGCGGTCGCTATCCCGGCTGGCTGGCACGCCCAGACCGCTGGACCACCTGGCGCTTTGACGCTGTGCGCGTTGGCATGCAGATGATCAAGCGCTACCGGCCACGCGCGATCTGGAGCACTTACCCGATCGCCACCGCGCACTGTATTGGCGCGGAGTTACATCGGCGCAGCGGTCTGCCCTGGCTTGCTGATTTTCGAGACCCCATGGCGCAGGACGGCTACCCAGCTGATCCCGCCACCTGGGCCGCGTACCAGCGCATTGAGCAAGTGGCGATCTCGCAGGCGAATTGCAGTCTGTTCACCACGCCAAGCGCGGCGGCGCAATACCGTCAACGCTATCCTGCCCACGCGGCACGCATCCATCTCCTGGAAAACGGCTACGACGAGGATTCATTCGCTGCCGCCAGCCTACGGCCAAGCAGTGCCGCAGGCAACACCGCACGCGTGCTGCTGCACAGCGGCATCGTTTACCCCGATGAGCGCGATCCACGCCAGCTGCTCGCCGCGCTGCGGCTGTTGCACGACGAAGGCGCGATCCAACCCGGCCGGCTGATCGTGCGCCTGCGTGCTGCGGTGCATGACGACTTGATCCGACAGCTGGCTCAGCAGTACCAGGTGGAACACTATGTCGAACTGTGCCCGGCCGTGGGTTATGTCGACGCTCTGCGCGAGATGACTCAAGTCGACGGCCTGTTGGTACTGCAGGCGGCCAATTGCAACCAGCAGGTGCCAGCGAAACTGTATGAATACTTGCGCGCCAACCGCCCGATCCTGTGTCTCACCGACCCTGGCGGCGACACCGCCGCTGTCTTGCGCCACGCCGGCGTGTCGCGCATGGCGCGCCTCGATTGCGCCAAGGAAATTGCCGGGCTGATCCGGCACCACCTTCAAACCCATGGCAGCGACTTGCTGCCGGATGCGGCCGCGGTGGCTGATGCGTCGCGGCTGCAGCGGACGCGGCAGTTGGTGGAGCATCTGCCAACTGCGCCGGCCATGCGAAACCTGGTGCGGTAAGCACCAGCAGACTTGACGTCGGCGGCTAGGCTCGTGAGGCTCCGGCAAAATGGAGCGGTTTGCGCTGACCGGACACACCATCGCCAAAACGCCCGGCACCGGTCAACCCTTGATTGTTCAAAACCGCAGGCTTGCCGATGCTCAATCCTGCCAGATGATCCCGCCCCGATGACAATGTTGCAGGCCTCTGAATTGAACACCCACCCACAGCCCACCATGTCCGAGTCACAGTCCGTCATCACCCACCGACCGATTCGATTTGCGGTGGTCGGCTGCGGCAGGATCTCCGCCAATCATTTTGGTGCGATCAAGCAGCATGCCGGTCGCGCTGAACTGGTGGGGGTTTGCGACACCGACCCGAAGGCGCTGGCTACCGCGGCGGCCAAGACCGGTGCGCCAGCCTATCCCAGTCTCGATGCCTTGTTGGCGCAGTGTGAGCTTGACGTGCTGGTGCTGTCCACGCCTAGCGGGTTGCACGCCGGGCAGGCCACGCAAGCTGCCATGGCGGGACGGCATGTGCTCAGTGAGAAGCCGATGGCCACCAAGTTCGAGGACGGCCAGGCCATGGTGCGGGCCTGCCACGAAGCCGGTGTCAAGCTGTTCGTGGTTAAACAGAACCGGCTGAATGCCACCGTGCAACTGGTCAAGCGCGCAATCGACCAGAATCGCTTTGGCCGAATCTACATGGCCACCGTCAACGTTTTCTGGACCCGACCCCAAAGCTACTATGACGCCGCACCCTGGCGCGGCCGCTGGGACCAGGATGGTGGCGCCTTCATGAACCAGGCCAGCCACTATGTTGACCTGCTGGACTGGCTGGTCGGGCCGGTCGACAGCGTGCACGCGTACACCGCGACGTTAGCGCGCAATATCGAGGCCGAGGACACCGGCGTGTTGAGCGTGCGCCTGCGCCACGGTGGGTTGGGCTCGATCAACGTGACCATGCTGACCTACCCGCAGAACCTGGAGGGCAGCATCACCTTGATCGGCGAACGCGGCACGGTGCGCATAGGCGGCACCGCGGTCAACAAAATCGACCACTGGCAATTTGATACGGCCCACCCTGACGACGAATTGGTCCAGGCCACCAGCTATGGCACTGACAGTGTCTACGGGCCAGGCCATCCGCTCTACTACGACAACGTCATCAAGACGCTGCGCGGCGAAGCGCAAGCTCAGGTCGATGGATACGAGGGACTGAGATCGCTTGAGGTTCTGGTCGCCGCCTACCGCTCGGCGCGGGACGGCGTTCGGGTCGGCCTGCCATTGGTGTTTTGATGGCTGCCGGCCTACCATCCAACATCCACCCGTCAGCCATCGTCGACGCCGGCGCCGACATCGGCACTGGCACGCGGATCTGGCATTTTTCGCATGTCTGTGGCGGGGCACGCGTAGGCGCCAACTGCTCGCTCGGGCAGGGTGTTTTTGTCGGCAATGACGTGCGTATCGGTCGCAACGTCAAGGTGCAAAACAACGTGTCCGTGTACGACGCTGTCACGCTCGAGGACGATGTTTTTTGCGGGCCCAGTATGGTGTTCACCAACGTCCATAACCCGCGTGCAGCGGTGGTGAAAAAAGCTGAATACCGCCCGACACTGGTCAAGCAAGGTGCAACGCTTGGCGCCAATTGCACCGTGGTTTGCGGCGTTGTGATTGGCAGATACGCCTTTGTCGGTGCTGGCGCGGTGGTTGCGCACGATCTACCCGACCATGCCTTGGCCGTCGGTGTGCCAGCGCGCCAGATCGGCTGGATGAGCCGTCATGGCGAGCGGCTGGCATTGCCCCTGGCGGGCAACGGCGTCGCCACCTGTCCGGCCACTGGCGAGCTCTACCGCTTGCAGGCTGGCGTGTGCCATTGGGTTGACCAAGGAACAATGTGAAACAAGCCATCGAGTTCACCGACCTGAAGAGCCAATACCAAGCGCTCAAGGACCCCATCGCCCGACGCATGCAAGCCGTGCTCGACCACGGTCAGTACATCATGGGTCCCGAAGTCCGTGAATTGGAAGACCGGCTTTGCGCCTACACCGGCGCCAAATATTGCATCAGTGTCGCCAGTGGCACCGAAGCGCTGCTGATTTCACTGATGGCGCTTGACCTGAAGCCCGGCGACGAAGTCATCACATCCCCGTTCACCTTCGCAGCGACAGGCGAGATGATCGTGCTGCTGGGTGGACGGCCGGTATTTGTCGACGTCGACGTCGACACCTGCAACATCGACGCGGCGCAGATCGAAGCCAGGATCACGCCACGTACCCGCGCCATCATGCCAGTCAGCCTTTACGGCCAGGTGGCCGACATGGACGCCATCAACGCGATTGCGGCGCGTCACGACCTGCCCGTGATCGAAGACGCGGCGCAGAGCTTTGGCGCCAGCTACCACGGGTTGACCGGCGTTGCGCGCAAGAGCTGCCACCTCAGCACACTGGGCTGCACCAGTTTCTTCCCCAGCAAACCTCTGGGCTGCTATGGCGATGGCGGTGCCATCTTCACCGACGACGACGCGCTGGCGCAGGCCTGCCGCGAGATCCGAGTGCATGGCCAAAGTGCGCGCTATACCCATACCCGCCTTGGCGTCGGCGGCCGCATGGACACGCTGCAATGCGCTGTGGTCCTGGCCAAGTTGGAGCGCTTCGACTGGGAGATCGCCCAGCGCCTGGTCCTGGGCGCGCGCTACCACCGCTTGCTCTGCGACGTGCCAGGTGTACGCCGGCTTGCCGTCAGGCCTGACCGCGATTGCGTCTGGGGTCAATACA
>JBBQQG010000108.1:0-7439 GCA_038216175.1 Saccharimonadales bacterium (SeqCode) | reverse complement strand
TTTTTTCGGATCGGGTTCAGCCAATACCGGTTCTTGGATAGCCGGAGCTTTAGTCTCGATTGGCTCTACGGTTGATTGAATGATGATTTCCGGCTCGATCGGAGTAGGTTCGGAAAGGATCGTCTCCAATGGGACATCAACAGGTGGCAGATCGATCACCGATTCAGGCATTGGCGGACTCACCGCAAGAATTTCTTCCGGTATTTGAATCGGGGCCATCGCCTCCGGTTCGGAAATAATAACGGGTGCTTCTTCGATCATTGGTTCTGGCGCAATAACCTCTGTCGGAGTTTCGATTGGTGTTTCAATAAATGGTGATGATTCTATGGGTGTAAATGCAGCTTCTGCGATCGGTTCGGGTATAAGGGCGGTTTTCTCTAGCGGTTTAGGGAGTTCATTCTTCAGAAGAACAGGCAGCTTTTTCACTTCAGGTGTTTTTGATTTTTTGATTTTCGGTTTTGGTTTTAAGGCACTGAAGAGCTTGCTGAACAGCGAAGGTTCTTCCACTTCTGTTCCAACCATATCGAGAAATACAGGTCGAGGCGATGGCTGAACAGATGTTGTTGATTCTAGCGGTGCAGAGACCGACGCAGTTACTTCTTCGATCACTTGAGATATTTCGTTTGAACTCGCAGGTTCTGCAATAGGGATCTCCGGTATTGGTGTTGGGAATATTTCTGAAGCAGGATCCTGGCTAGGGAGTTCACTGGTGATGTCTGGTAATGAAATAGATTCCGAACGAGACGGTCTCGCTTCTTCGCTCGATTTGGTTTCGGGGCTGATAAAAGCAGGGATCTCTGGTAGCGCATCGGTTTTTGAGTCTGGAATCGTTAGGTCCGGTGGCTTTGGAATAAAAGCAGGCGTGGTGTTTGGAGACGATGCTGAAAGCATCGAAGGCGTGGCATCAATGGTGAAACTATAAGCGCCCGCTTTTTCAATCGGTGTTGGGGGTAAAGTGGGGGATGGCATTGGTCGTTCAATGAACATGTCTTCTTTGATTTCAGAAGATGGCGCTGACGCTTCGACGGGCTTAATAATAGTCGGTGGTTCTTGTTTGGGTAATGCCGTTTCCAATCGCGGCATTTCTATGGAATGCCCATTGGTTTCTGGCCGCTTTATTTTCACAGGTAACTTGGCCTGGGGTTCTATGCGTTCTACAAACCCATCGAGACTTTGCGCGTAGCGGTGGGCCATACGAGCGAGAATGCCGGAAACTCCTTTGGTGTCTTCTAATTTTTTCTCCCGTGCGGCTCGCCATTCGTCAAAGCTTAATCCTGGAGTAGATGATTGATTATTGCCCGTAGAGGATAAATTGGGAAAAAGAGAGTCTCCCGACGACATAATGGTAGATGATGGAGCAGCTGTTGCCCCTCCCATTTTCAGGGCTCGTTGAATATTCATGCGCCAGTCGTTTTCAGGAATATCGGTCAGCACCGTAATATCGTGCGGTTCACACCACACGCGTTGGCAATGGGCGCAGAGTGAAAAAATGGATTGCAATGTTTTGCTCCTACCATGGGTGAGTCGGTTCTCACACGAGGGACATTGGATGGTGGTTGGAAGCTTTAGTTTTAATGCTTCATCCAGCGCTTGATGGCACAGGGCTGGTTGCATGGCATAGGCTTCGAGAAAAGAAATCCCGACCCACGCGGAGGCACACAGCGGGCATTTTTCAATGGTCCCATTCGGCGTTTGCAGCGGAATGAGATCAAAGTCGTTGCATTTAAGACATCGCATACCGTGAAATGAGTCTAACAGCCCATTGTTACGGAAACGTTACGGCTTTTTGAGATAAATAACGTGGGGAAGGTCTTTAAAATCAGCGTCGCACGTTATTAATGTAGCCCCATGAGAGATTGCAGCTGCATAGACAAGTGCATCAGCCATAGCGAGTCCTTTTTCAAGACTAGTATCTGCTGCGAAGAGCGCTAGCGTACTATCAATATTTACAAGATGAGTTTTTGCAATTTCGACTGCAATGGCATCAGCAGCCGCTTCAGAAACATCGCGCTTTAGTTTTTTATAAACCTCGTAGAGAATAATAGTGGGAGTCATAATGGGTTCTTTGTCTTTAAGGTAATGTTCAATTCGGCCCGCCAAGGGACCATCGACTGAAAATTCAATCCACGCTGAAGAGTCGATCACCTTCATAAAGAACGATCTTCCTTTTCACGCAAATTCCTAGTCTTCATTCCACGCGCAATCCCACGAAGTTCTGAAAGAGGTCTTTCTGGGACGAGTGTAATGCTTCCATTCTTAACGATAAAGGTGAGCTTTTGTCCGCTATGGAGATGGAGCTGTTTCCGGATTTCTTTAGGAACGACTAATTGGTATTTTGAAGAAAGAGTAGACTGTGTCATAAAACCTCCCATTGACTTACTAAACCATGATCGATCACTATTCAGTATAACAGGAGTGTTATTTGGAGTAAATGGAAAAATTACGCTGGAAATGCAAAAAGAAGTTTGAGTCCTTCAAATAGTTTATGGCTTTTGGCTTCTGAAAGCGATCCTAGGTGTTTACCTAGAAAACTCTTCGGGACCGTATGAATATCTCCAAGACTAATGACCCCTTCTTTCGGGAGTCCTTCTGTGTGCCCCACCGGTATTTCGAGGGGGATTCCACGAATCGTCCGTGTAATCAGGGCAATGACAATATTTTCGCGAACGCTGTTCAGTTCATTTCGACTCAGAATAACAACGGGGCGGCTTTTAATAGGGTCTTCAAATTCACAATAATGCAGATCTCCCTGACGAAAGGACATATTACTTCCAGTTCTCAGAGGCGCTATTTTTGAGACTCGAACGCAAAATGGCCTTTGATTCTTCTAGGGATACCTCGGGAGCATCCAAATACCCTTGGATACATTGTTGGACAGCGGCTCGATCGCTTTCCAATTTGTTATAGCGCTTTACTAGTTCTCGAAAGAATTCACTTCGACTTCGTATGCCAAAGCGTTGCTGAAGGGCTGTGACTTGCTTGAGTTCTTCGTGATTGATAGAGACGCCAATCCGATGCAACATAAAACCTCCATAATTAAGTGCTACTAAGTTGCTACTTAAGTATACCGCGATAAAATCAGAATTTCAATAGCCTATTGGTCTATCGCCTCGCTTTGCTATTCTCTTAGGCCATGGAAAAGCCTCCCCAAATTGTTCATCTGCATTCTCACACCGAGTATTCGTTACTCGATGGCGCTTGTCAGATTACTGACGAAAAAGGAAAGCCTAGCGAGTGGCTAAAGACGATCGCTGCGATGGGCATGCCTGCCTTAGCCATGACCGATCATGGCAACTTAAGCGGTGCCATTGAATTTTACTCATCCTGTACGGCCGTCGGCGTCAAACCCATTATCGGTTGTGAAATGTATATCGCTCCGGGCTCGCGGTTTGATCGAACCACCAAACGTGGCCAAGAAGACGCGTACTATCACTTTACGGTGTTGGCGCAAAATGAGGTGGGCTATAAAAATTTAATGAAGCTCTCTTCTATCGGATACTTAGAAGGCTTTTATTACAAGCCACGCGTCGATAAAGAAATTTTGGCCAAACACAGCGAAGGACTGATCGCATTATCTGGATGTCTTAAAGGCGAACTGGCGGAAGCCCTCTTAGCCGACAAAGAACCGCAAGCACTCAAAATTATCGACGATTACCAAAACATCTTTGGCAAAGAAAACTATTACTTGGAGTTGATGGATCATGGTCTTCCAGATCAACGACGACAAAATGACAAACTTCTTACCTTAGCGGATAAAACAGGCCTCCCGCTCGTAGCGACTAACGACTGTCACTACTTCAAAAAAACCGATGCCCCAACCCATGATATTTTGCTTTGTATTGGGACAGGAAGTGGACTCGACGATCCCAAACGCATGCGGTTTGAAGCCAACGAGTTTTATTACAAATCGGCCAAGGAAATGTACGAAGTCTTTAGCGCGCGACCCGATGCGGTGAAGCGCACGCTGGAAATTGCCGAGCGCTGCAATCTTCAAATGCGGTTTGATCAAACTCTTCTCCCACACTTCGATGTTCCCGCAGGTGATACCGTCGATACCTATTTAGAGAAACTTTGCATGAAAGGGTTGATCACGCGCTATGGCGATCAATCACCTCGTTATCACGAACGCTTACAGTATGAGTTGGGTGTTGTTCAGCGCATGGGCTTCTCGGCATACTTCTTAATCGTTTGGGATTTTATTCACTACGCCAAAAAGAATGGAATTCCCGTCGGGCCGGGTCGTGGATCGGGTGCCGGATCGCTCGTTGCCTACTCGTTAGCGATCACGGATGTTTGCCCGGTGAAATATGGACTTCTCTTTGAACGCTTCTTAAATCCGGATCGCAAAACGATGCCTGACTTGGATATCGACTTTTCAGACGAAGGGCGAGAACAAGTTATTCGCTATGTCCGTCAGAAATACGGAGAGGCTAGCGTGGCTCAAATCGTCACGTTTGGATCGATGCAAGCGCGTCTTGTCTTACGAGATGTGGGACGTGTGCTCGGTATTCCTTTAACCGAAGTCGATCGCATTGCCAAACTAATTCCCAAAGAGCTGGGCGTTACGATTGCCTCTGCTCGACAGAATGTCCCCGAACTCAATGCTGAAGCCAAACAAAATCCGCAGATGGCAAAGCTTTTGGAAGTGGCTCAGCAACTCGAAGGTCTCAAACGTCATACGGGGGTTCATGCCGCTGGTGTCGTGGTCGGCAAAGGCGATCTCACGGATTATGTGCCTTTGGCCAAAGGGTCTAAAGACGTTGTCACGACGCAGTATGAAGGTGAATCCCTTCTCAAGCTGGGCTTACTCAAGATGGACTTCTTGGGGTTGCGGACGCTGACGGTCATCGACAAGGCGTGCAAGCTGATACGTCAAAAACATATCCCCGATTTTGATATTGCCAAAATTCCTTTAGACGATCCTGCGACATTTAAACTCCTTCAAGAAGCCAAAGCGATGGGCATATTCCAGTTGGAAAGTTCTGGCATGCGGGATCTCTTACGAAAGCTCCATCCGACGGTCTTTGAAGAAATCATCGCGTTGATCGCTCTCTATCGCCCAGGTCCCATGGGTGCCGGCATGCTCGACGAATTCGTCAAGCGTAAGCACAATGCCGCGAGTATTAAATTTGATCATCCGATCCTCGAACCCATTCTTAAAGAAACATACGGCGTTATTCTTTATCAAGAGCAGGTGATGAAAATTGCTGTCGACTTTGGTGGATTCACGCCTGGCCAAGCCGATGGCATGCGTAAAGCCATGGGCAAAAAGATCGCCGAAGAATTACAAAAGCAACGCGGGGCCTTTATCGAAGGGGCTAAAGCCAAGGATATTAAAGAGAAGTTGGCAGTCTCTGTTTTTGAACAAATCGTTCACTTCGGAGGATACGGGTTTAATAAATCGCATAGTACAGCTTACGGACTCGTGTCGTATCAGACGGCGTATCTCAAAGCAAACTATACCGTGGAATTTATGACGGCCCTGATGACAAGTGAAATCGGGCATGGGGCGGTGGCAGGCAAAGAAGAAGATTCCAAGCTCGTGACCTATTTCCACGAAGCTGAAGCGTTGGGGATTACGGTTCTTCCACCGGACATTCAAAAGTCTTTTGCAGAGTTTGCGATCGAGGAGACGACCACCAAAGAAGGAACGCCGAAAGCCGCCATCCGGTTTGGATTATTGGCCGTCAAAAACGTCGGTACGGGTGCGGTGGAATCTATGATTGCTTCGCGAAATACCGACGGTCCTTTTAAATCTTTAGACGATCTTTGTCAGCGCATCGACCTTCGCCAGGCCAATCGTAAAGTATTAGAGTCGCTCATTAAAGCGGGAGCGTTGGATGGGTTTTCCACGGATAAGCCTCTTGTCTTTCGCCCACGAGCCCTCTTAGGGCTTAATCATTTGATGGAGCGTTCATCCAAGTTGCGAGAAGAATCCCAATCGGGCCAAGGCGCTTTGTTCGATTTAGGGTCTGTGATGTCTTCGGCTCCGTTGCCGAGAACGGAGACCTCCAGTACGTCGGCGTCGGCCGCGTCCGATTTTGATTGGTCGGACAAAGAACTGCTGGGCTGTGAAAAAGAAGTCTTGGGTTTTTATCTCTCGGGTCATCCGATGGCGCAATATCAAACCGAGTTACACCTGTTTTCGAGTCAAAAGTTAGGACAACTGCCGACGACCAACGATATGCAAATTCGTATTGCCGGCATGATTAGTAGTGTCCGACGCCTCATGACTAAAGCCAAGAAAGAACCCTATGCCCGTTGTCGTTTTGAAGATCTCGAAGGGGAAGTCGATTTGATTATTTTCCCCAAAGCCTATGCCTCGGGGATTTCGCAGTTGCTCGTCCCTGGTGAGATGATGGTCGTCAAAGGACGTATTAATCGTCGGGAAGATTCTCAGCCGGAAGTCATTGTGGAAGACATGACGCCATTTGCCCAAGCACGAGAAAAATTTGTCAGTGAGTTGCTTATTCGAATGGGTGTGCAAGGACTCGAAGAACAAGCGTTAGAAGACTTGAAGCAAACCCTTCAGCGTTATCCCGGTCGTTGTCAGGTTTGTTTGGAAGTGCAAACCGCTCCCGAAACCAAAGTCGTTGTAGAAACCGAGTTCCTAGTGAAACCCACCCCAGCGCTCTTCGAAGAAATCGAAAAACGACTCGGCCGCGAAAGCTGGCAGATCACCCGCGTCGGGCGATAGTAATACATGACAGTTGTGACGTTTACGCAAGTTCCTTTAAAAAAACTGGAAGCGGAACTGCTTTTTCGAAACGGGTCAATGGTACAGATTCCTTCACAGGGCAGACTACAAATCCAGGAGTTATAACTACTTTTTCGGCGGCTCGTATGGTTTGAATATGTCGTGCCATATCCGGATGGGGCGTTCGGCTGAGTTTGATTTCAACAGGAAGCAGCGTCTTTGGTCCTTGCTGAACGAGAAGATCTACTTCTAGCCCATGATTATTGCGATAAAAATAAATGGGGGCAGGCTTCCCGTTGTGCCAGAAATGTTTTACTGTTTCTTGAATGACATAGTTTTCGAATAAAGGTCCTGCCATGGGTCCCTGCCACAGGTCGGTTTTGTTTTGAATGCCTGTTAAATAGCTTACCAGTCCAATATCCGTGAAATAGACCTTCGGTGTTTTAATGACGCGACTGCTTAAATTCGCATGGTAAGGCCGAAGCAAGTAAATCCATTGCGCTCTTTCGAGAATTTGTACCCAGTGGTGAATGGTAGGAACTGAAATACCAAGATCATTACTGATCGATTGTAAGTGCAATGTTTGGGACGTTCGAGCCGCTAGGAGTAGTAGAAAGTCTCGGAAACGGTCGACATTTTTTAATCGCTCATGAAACTGAATGTCTCTTTCGAGAAAAAGCGATACATAGGAGGCATACCATGGATGTGATTTAAACCGTGGATGCGTCGCGATTTCCGGATA
>JBBQQG010000107.1:0-2851 GCA_038216175.1 Saccharimonadales bacterium (SeqCode) | reverse complement strand
AAATTCATTTTTGAAAATTTTTCAATTTTAATATTCATCCCACTAGGTAAATCGATGCGTGGGCATCGAATGAGCTATTCAGATTTGCCGTAGCTGCCACAGTTCGAAAGATACAGGGAGGGCCATCCCAGGGCACATTTTCTGTGGGAGGGTCATCCCAGGCGCCAAGCCTCGTATCTCCACATTGGTCTTTTCAACGTGAGGCAAATTTCCTGTACTTGAGTAATATTTCAGTAAAAATGTCAAATAACCATTACATCCGGTTACTGTAGAGTATTGTAATCGCGAATGTGCATAACAATTTAGCCACTACGCGAAAAACGAAAATTCTGCTCGATCGTTACTAAAATTGATAGCTACGTAGACATCAAATGATTTCCTCAAATCCGTACAGTACATACCATTAATTTTGAGAATCGCCAGTTCCAAAATGCACGCTTGACTGAGCCGCAAACAAATCTGCTGTTGCCACACAAGAAACTGCCCCCAATCTCGGCCACATTTCGTCACAATATCATCCGTAAGCGTCTCCCCAACTCCAGAATTGGTCAACCGATTATGCAGCCAATGCACCGCTCCCACTGGATCATTACGCTTATAGACTCGCACAAGTTCTCTCTCCGCGGTGAGACTGTTGGGGTTCTCCAGCCACGGCGTCAACAGCCTCATCGTCTCCTCGATGCGCTGCTCGACTAGACGATATTCAGCCAGGACACCTGGCTCCAAAATATCCCGTTTCAATTGGCCTTCTAGGCCGGCCAGTGCACTGTCCGTGTACGCCTTGATGTCCAGCAGATGCTTAGCGAACCCGTCACCCATTGATTTATCCAGTCGGGCACGGAGTTCCTCACTGGTCCAGCCGGTGTCGATGCGTTGCCCGATGAGGATGGCCATCCGCTTGGAGTTGGTCAATAAGGCTGCCCTTCCCACGACCAACACTAAACTCTTCAATCCGCCGAATAGGAGTTCCATATCGACGTTGGAAGTTTAGAGAGATCTCAGTATACCTTATATGCGTTTGTTGACCTTCGATGCGATTATTTAACAAAATTTAAGAAAGACTGATTGAGCGTAACAGAATAAAACAGAGAATGCAATATACAACTGACTGACTGAAGACACGACCTAACCTATAACTCTTTCGTTGCCGCTTTCCAACACCCTGAGGGGAAATTTGTAATGGAAAGATATTCTTCTTCTTCAAATTTCGTCACGCGACATACGAATAGCCGTGTCTGTGCCAGCCGACCCATACAGAGCTTAATATCCAACTGACGTCGTTCAGTACGTGGTGAATCCGCCTAAAGCACCAAGGGTTTTTTTTCGAAGACTACTACGTAGCATTATCTTATCCTGTAAAACATTTAATGTACGGTGATGTACGATCGACGGATAAGCTGTGGCATTGTCATATTGTACAGTATGTACTGGGTACTGTGTCGTTCTTGTGCGTAGATGAAGACACTTGCACGTTTTCGCATTTGGCCTTTGGCTGAAAAAGTGTATCCGCCTGCAACAGGCGAATACAAAAATCACAGGCTATCAATTTTCTTGAGTCATCCAATTCTGTCGTGTGACATCACACACCGACTAAAGTCAAGGTTGGAGTGAGCTGGTTTATTTTTAATTTTTTGGCAATAATTAGCTGATAATGAAAGATGACAACGGCTACGGATGTAGATATCTATCGATATCGGCCGAAATATAACGAAACATAATGACGCCATAGTTTGTACGTAACGAATGGTGTTGAGAGTGATAACTAATAAGTAATAACTAACCCATCTCACGTTCCAGTCACTTCCAGCTGCTGTAATGTACAGATGAAAGCTTACCTACCACTACCTTTCTAACCGTGATTATATCCCCTGATAACTGTGGAACGTTTCGTATTGCCGACGGTTGTAACAAATTCCTCAAAGTATTAGGTATCAAAAACCGGATATTGTTCAATTAATCATCCAATCACAAGTCAATCAAACAATCAATTGATTGTGCAAGCAATCAACCAACCATCTGTACCGTCTGTACCCTCCGTACCCTCCATACCATCTGTGCCCTCTGTACCTTCCGTACAATCCGCGCCATCCCTACCCTCAATACCCACTGTACTCTCTGTACCCTCTGTACTTTTCATACCCCCGGAACCCTCCTATCCTATGCACTCTCGGTTAGCCTGGTAACACGGTGCCCATACATCCCATGAAAACCTATTACAACCCATCAAAATCCCATCAAAACCAATCGAAACCCATCAAAACCCACGACAGTTCCCACTGTACGCTTCGTACCACCTCACCATGCCGAAAATGACACTAGCCTCTTCATGGCATGGCAGTAACCCCAATATCCAACGCGACACCATACCATGCTGAAAAGCACAATAAGCTCTTATGGGGCGGGAGGTCCGTGGGCCTACGCCGAATTCTTCCCGAATTTTCTCTTCATCAGGGACGGAAACATATTGGGGCAGTATCGAGTGTTAAGGGCATGTAAACAATTCTTTCCGCAACTCCATATTTAATCCAAGACATTCACTAAAGTTCTACACTTCACCGACTGTCACGCATACTTCGAGATGGCTCGCATACCGTATGTTTCCATGCAGCAAAAAAAAATAGCACCGGCATAATAACGATACTATGACGGCTACCACGTCAAATGCACCACAATACGGGTATACTGAACGTACTACACTGCACTCTGTACACCAGACGGTGTAGATCACCCGTCTATTCAACTTCAGACATTCGCAAGATCTGTCCACGCCTACTTGTTAATACAGCTACGTACAGTCTTCTTGGTGCTTGGTGTCGAGCAAGGTTAACAGTTCTGCAGCTGGCGCGGCAAT
>JBBQQG010000106.1:0-4817 GCA_038216175.1 Saccharimonadales bacterium (SeqCode) | reverse complement strand
TTCCCGGGAATTTTTGTCGCCACAAGCTCAATGGTCGCTGATGTGGTGATCCCATCAGCCCGCGGTAACCGACCCATCCGCGACCCTGCACTCACCGATCGGGGCACGGAAGTGGAGTGCATGTCGATCGACGGGAAACCGCTGCTGCTACTTCCGGCGCTTCGCCCACTGACGGAACGCTTTAGTAGTATGGCACGGCGGGTGTGGAAGATTTGGACCGTACGTTTTGCCAGAGATATCACCTGATGGGTTGAACATTTGTATTCTCTGACACTGTGATTAACGAAATGCCACAGCTTCGTAAAATACTAAACTGCCTATTACATTACATTACATTACATTACATTACATTACATTACATAACATAACATAACATAACATAACATAACATTACATTATATTACATTACATTACATAAAATTACACAAAGTTACATTACATCACATTACATTACACCACATTACATTACTTACATAACATTACATTACATAACATTACATGACATAAAATTACTTGATCTTGCAGTACATTACATGCATTATACGATTTAACATGTACATTGCATTGCATAGCGTAACATCACAGGTGTTACATTACATTACTTTCTATTATCGGTTGATTCATGAACTGAATATTTAGATGCAACACATGGCTGGATTGTTTGATTGTTAGATTGACGATTTGACTCAATACATTGTTTTCTTGATCGTTTCTTTCAACACTGCTCTTATAAAGTTCCACCATAACATACCTCGTTGTTGCTGTAGCAAAACGTCAGCGAAACGAAGAACCCCTGGAGTCCGTCCAGTGCGACATTTAGCAGAAAGTACCACTGGAGGCCGCAGGATTCCGAAGGTCGATAAGCAGTTATGACATAGTGCAGTCCAAAAAGGGTCTATTGACCCAAAACTGCACGGCAGCTTTTTCTACAACAATTAATATTCGCTACGGTTAGCACAATCAACCACTCGCCGGTCAACTGCATATCGTTCCATATTAATCATGGGACTTTTCTTTTTGAATGCCATCATATTTCTTGTGATGGAGTTACAACGTTTGCTTGCGTTTGGCTTATTACCGAAACTTATCCACTTCGCTGACATAGCGCGTCTGAAGTTTCTTGAGTAGGAGGCAGACAATGTACCATAGAAAGAGGAAGTTCAACTGCAACAAAGAGAATGCCCTGGATGGTAACTGTTGAATGGACAATATATATAATGTAAAACATTATATCGGTTTTGATTTTAAACACATTGCGGTTGTATTTCTGGCGCATGAATAATACATCATTGAGGTACTGCATTTTGGACCAATATTTTAACATTTTTTTACGTATTTTAAGTTGCGGCATACTAAAAAAGATCGTATATCGATTAGCTATCCCCGTTCATTATATGGCTTTCTATAATAATTCCGACAGCCCTCAAATGTGTTTGAGCACTTCATGGCGCTTACCCCTAAAGTGAAGAGCGCCGGACCTTTTAAAATCCACTCCAGGTCGTCCTTGGGTTCCATCCAGCACCTGAAACAGTAAAGCACATAGACAACCTTAGCTATAAAAGTGGGAAAATGTAGACGACAATAACGCCAATTTCCGCGTAATTTGATTTCAAGTTCTACGCAGAACTTTATATAAGTGCCTCAGTTGTTATAGTAACGGTTTCATTTAATATGACCGTCGCTATACGGTATCAAAAGTACTGGTAAATTGAAGAAAAACGTATGACCTTTCGAGTTGGGATAGAGCAACTGTATCCCATTTGAATTAACTTGATTACTAACTGAGGCGTTGCATTACAAATATATAATACATATAAGGGCTTGCAAAGTATATCATGTGATAATCATTGGAATATCACAGTAGGCTCACCCCTTGTCGGCGGAACGTAGACTGATGTAAATGCCGACCGGAACTGCCGGAAAACCTAAAAAATGCATATTAACATGAACGCAAACACACCACAATGAGTACCAACATATAAACGGTTACTTGGATTGTTTATGTATCTACTTCTGTGTAACCACATACAGGAATTACCATTACCATTACCGCAATGTTGCTACCTGTTTTCATGGTTGTATTTGCGGATATGACGAGCTACATACTTCTTTCATACAGTATACTGTCCTCCAAACTATCCATGCTATCATTATTATTGCGTGGCATATATTATGTATATAGCATGGATAATGTTAGAATAACTAACCAAATTAAAATAAAAAATTTGGCCTGCAAACAAATATCAGTAGGGCAATGATGACTTGTCTATGATTCATGCCGCGTTAGTAAATTAAATTGACAACACTATATTGAACATGTATTATAACTTAATCACTTTGTTTGCTTAACTATTGTAGTTAAGTATAATATTTGTATTAGGGAAGATAAACATATTACGTAATCAAAGAGGGGGAGGAGGTCTTTTGCCGGTTGCTTACGCTAATGTTATAGGGTCCAGTTGATTGATTGATTGTTGATTACGATGGGGGTGAGGGTCTCAAAAATCTTGTTTTTCTGATAACGTCATATGTTTATCTTATCTTACTACAATAGTGAAAGCGTTATTCGCCATGCACTCACCCCAGCCAAAAATAATATACAGGAAGAACCGGGGTTCGCTCATGAAAACGTGCTTCAAATGGCGCAGGAGAAAAAGCCCCTCGCACAGCATCCAGCAGTAATTGCAGAGGCGCAGATAGATAGTCAGTGTGTAGACCAAGCGGCACTGGATCGTCCCAGCGAGGTCCGCAGTGAATGCTTCCGGACTGGCGCTGTCAAAGAGCTTGTAAGTGATGGTGGTCTGGGAGATGATTAGCATTACGGCGTACAGGAACAACGACCCGAAAAAGTTGACGTGAATGTAGTTCCGCTGTACACGAAGTTGCCTGTTGAGATCGAACATGTAGAATGGTAGTATGTAAAATGGTGTCAGTTTGGGAGAGGAAAAAGAGCATGCGCGTTATCGAGTCAAGTGGGCTGTTCGCAAAGTGTTGTTCTTCAGGGAGATATAAGATGGCTTCTATTACAAACTCTTCTTATGGGGGTTGGCAGGCTGTCATGAACCAACAAACACAGTTTACACTACGTCCCAAGTGTCAAGACTGATGCACACACATATACGGTGCATTGTAATATACAATATAATATATATAAATATATATACATATTTATACTGCAATATAGAAATAAAGGAATGTTATACTATTACATATGATGCCGATTAGTATAATTACTGTATAACATAGTAAAACTTTGCGCACGGTCAAAGTAGTACGGTATTTGTTATGCGGATCATGCTCTGGGCGCTTATGTAATAGTAGTAATAACTCTCTATGTAGGATTTATAAATTCTACTATGTAAAATATAATACTACACACTATTCTAGTAAATTTTATTAAAATATAATGTATATTAAGATATAACTAAATTATTACATGCTGAAATACTAGATTTATTTATATATTACTCGATGACATAGTTGTATAGACCGACAACATGCGAAATTTACTAATACTAGTGAGTTTAACATTTTTCTGCATCTATGTTCGGTCGGCTTCAGAAACCGGATCATTACTTTTATAGAAATGTATCTAATAAGCACTTGTCATAGTTGGCGGGACCTTACTTGCATCTCAAGAAGATCAATATTGCAGGAACGAGGAACGTGATGGACACACAATAGGATATGATTTGCATCCGATAGCGGTTCTCCAGGGGGGTGAGGTTGAAACACGACGTATAATTTGTCCATTCTTTGGAGAAATTGCCATCGATTTCGTCCCAGGTATCCAGGTGAAACCAGACCCCTTCTGGGGTACACATTTTTTCAGCAGCACCTGTAAACAAAAATTCATCCACTATCATATGTAATTGCCCAATTTACGTGGCTATTTTCAGCGGGCCAATTAAAGCACATGTACGTGCAGCATATGTAAACTGGGTAAGAACGATTTAGGGACCACAAACATATTACGTAAGACGAAAATCCAGATTTCCTGACCCCCCTCCCCCATGTAAGACAAAATCAATCAATCAACTGGACCCTTAACAATGTACGTAAGATTCCGTAGACCCCCTCCCTCCCCCTCTCCGCCTTACGTAATATGTTTATAGTCCCTAATCCATTACATTAATGTAATACCCACGTACAGGTTAAGCTGCATCATGAAGACCATTAATACACATCCCGTAGCTAAAAATATATTGTTAACGTAATGTATATATGCGATCTAGTCATGTTGCTTATTGCTGTTTCCGGTCTTATGGATAATATTTTGGCTCAGTTATAATTATCACAAATTTCAAATTAAATCCATCAACGGGGATAAATTGTTTAGTCGGCCATCTGCAGAAAGCGATGAAAGTCCCGCCACAAGTAAATTTTCTGCGAACCATACCGATGTCGGTGTCAATAAATCGTACATAAATTCGTCTAATTATCCTGATTATCAAAACCGAGTCAAGTTTCAAATCAGATTCTGAAAAAAATTCAAAAATTCATTTTCAACTTTTTACCCATTTTTGGTTTTATTTTCAAATTCAGATTCCAAACTTGGCTCAGTTTTAGGAATTATTGTCCGATTTAATCATGGTGAAGATAGAATTGTTTGCAAAACGAAGTCAGTAGGTGCCGGATTTTTATTGTTTGTCGCGGGTGATGGGAGTATGTATGTATTCAGGAACGCAAATCGTTCGTCAGTGACGAACGAACGATTCGTTAACGACAATTTCGTCTCGTTTCGTTAAAATTATTTGTCCATAAAAATCGTTATCGTTCGTTTCGTCATTGAAATTTGAGGTTCAAAAAATTTTTTC
>JBBQQG010000105.1:0-2431 GCA_038216175.1 Saccharimonadales bacterium (SeqCode) | reverse complement strand
ACTCGGTGAGTCTACCGCTGTCCGTCCCGGGCCAGGTCAACTACCTCATTCGGGAGGCCACGTCCAAAGTGAATCTCTGTCAAATGTGAGTGTTTACAAAAATTTTACGGTTTAAAAAAATTTTCGTAAAATTTTTTTTTTAATGAAATTTTTGTGCTTTATATTTTATATATTTATATTATTTATTAAAATTTGTAATTTTATAAATTTTGAAACTTTATTTGTATCTGTGTTTCAGTCATTCAGAAAGAGTCTAGAAAAGCACACTTTAATTTTCTTTTTGTCGTTTTTCAGGTACGTCGGATGGGCTCCCTTCATGTGAGCTCATGTGATCATTCATTTGTCACACTGTGAGTCCAGCTCTTTCATTATTGTCAGTCGATAAATTTTTTTTACCGCCTGTTTTTTGTAATTGCAATTGACGTTTTTTTTCACTTTTATGGTGGGTCGTAATTTCGTAATGATAACTTTTGTCTGGGACGTCTCTTTTTTGTTTTTATTTCGTTACAAATAAATAGCAAATAGCTTTTGCGAGTTTACCACGAAATTATATCATGTCAGAGTGGCAATTTTCTTCCCGGGGTCTTTATTGGAATATTTTGGCTGAACGTCCTCACTTAGAAGCAAACTATGTACTATTCCCCCCTCCGATTTTGATTATTTACGTATTGATCCATAGAGTGAAAAATAGTGTGAACTATGGGGCTCAAGACAGTGGCAGACATTCACTTTTAGATTCTTGAAAAAAAGGTTAAAGTTTGACCATTTTCAATGCAAACCAATCTGATTCTTGGATGATTGATTGGTTGATTTGTGAAAATGACTGTACAAAATGACGTCGACGTTTCATTTTCAGCAATCAACCAATCAATCATCCAAAAATCATACTGGTTTGCATTGAAAATGGTCAAACTTTAACCTTTTTTTCAAGCATCTAAAGTGAATGTCTGCCGCTGTCTTGAGCACCATAGTTGACACTATTTTTCGCTCTATTGATCAACACGTAAATAATCAAAATCGGAGGGGGAATAGTACATAGTTTGCTTCTGAATGGATACGCGGTACATTGCATTACATTATTACGCTTTTCGCGAGTGCATTTTCCCTCGCGGTCTTATGACCATTTACTTATATTGTTATGTAGTCGTCGTGGTTGATGGTGTTGCTGGTGGCAAGTGATGTGGTCAGCATAGTTAGAGCTACAGTATATGGAGGGAATCGCTATTAAAAGCAGTTTCTGTAAACGTGGGATGGCCATGTGGTGTCGCTTGATCGGTCTACTTTTAATCAGATTAAATTGTAGCCGACATGCATATGGGGTTTGTAGAGACTCCTCTCTGTTAACTTTAATATTCTGACCGCTTGACCAGTGCAAGGGCTCACACACGCTGTTGATTTTTCATTCTGCTTTCTTCGACTGTTCCTATACTCTGTATGTACAGTACAAAGTTCGGGCAGAAAGATGGAACACAGGTGCTGTGGAAATTGCCCAACTAATTCGGAGCTTTCAGTATATTCTTTGAGCACGTTCCCTTTAATGCGGCTGAAGCACCTTTTTAACTGTCTGTGCACAGGACTGCCAGTATGCAGCTCATCTTTCATTTGTTTATCTGATTGTACAAACAGAACTTGAGATGCAAAAATGTAATCTGCCGAATGACACCGGCAAATTAACCAAGTGAATTGGGCACTTTACACCGACTCAGTGTTCCATCTTTCTGCCCGAAGTTTGTATATGCACATTTTACAGTACTTTGCGCATGGAAACTCGGGCCCGGGATGGAAAGATGAGCCGCGGTCCTTTTCTGTGCGCTCTGGGGATATCGGACTGCTGTGCACTTTGCCCAGACGCGTCACGGTTGTCTTGCTTTGATTTTGGCGTCTTGATTCTGGAGATTGTCTCTTGCCATGCACCGGCTTCACTGGTATACTGTCGTGTCAGGGTGGCTAATGGTCTAACTAGAGGTCAAAACAGGAGAAATACAAACAAAAGATAACACTTTTCGATGGGGTTGGTTAGACCAGTGCGGGCAACGTGACTTTTTTTGCTTTTGAGATTTGACTTTTCAAAGCTTTTCGAATATTGACTATCAAAATAGACGAATGTAATTAATGATCCGTGAAGACGTCAGAAAAAAAAACTGGGCTCTACTCGAGTATTTTTACACAATGAACCTACGTGCAATACACTGGCGCAACAACAAGTGTTAAACTAAAACATTAATAATATGTTCTGCTCTTCAATATATTACTTTTAATCTTCTACATTAAGTGCGTACAGTATTCGTATGCATTATTTGCCGGTTTCATTATAAAGTGATGCGTTTTAATTTGGAAAACATATGCATTAGCGGACTAACCAAAATTTACGGTGTCCATAATAATGTTACATTTCGCAGCATGAATGAAAAATACAGATAGAGTTGTCCCT
>JBBQQG010000104.1:0-3032 GCA_038216175.1 Saccharimonadales bacterium (SeqCode) | reverse complement strand
CTGCAGACCAGGCTCGAAGTCGCCCGAAACCACACGCGTCGAACTGCTCCATTTTTCAATGTGATCCTCCAGCAGTTTTCGAACCTCCTTATGCTGCGCAGCTGGGCCAAGTTGCGCGATCGCGACAACCAGGTCGAAGTTCGCGCGAAATATCGGCAAGGTATTTGCGTCCCCCATCGTCCTCGAAAGCAAGGAAAATCCTTACAAAAATAAAGGTGATCAAAGTCCACCTAATCAAACAATCAATTGAATAAACAACTGGTAAACGTAACCGAGTCACCAAAACGTCAATCAAGCGATCAACCGAACCAAACCCTTGCCAAACAAAAACGCTATCCAATCAACCAATCAACCGACTATGAGCACGTAAAAACAGATTAATATAGCTCACTGTTAAAACTGATATCACGGATCGAGAGTTTTGATCTGGGAAATTAAATGTGATATAGTTCGCCTGACACCGCAACCTCTGTACAGTGAAGAATAAACACGAGGGCTGCCGATTGGATCGCTCCTAAAAAAGTAGATTAGATTAGAAACTAGCAGGTCAGGCAAAACAAGAAATTCCGCATTAAAGCGTCGAACGATAGAACGTAGAAGGTATCGACAATTCGATATTACGTACCTAGTCAAAACGTGGTCGCTCTATGCCTTTCTCAAAGCTTTCCGACGTGGTCGGGCTCTGTAAATCTTTATTCTGTGCTGCATTTGCTCAAAGAAGCTAAGCAGAGGCTCAAAGAAGCTAAATCTCTGTTTAGGTTCTTTGGCATTTACAGGCAATTGGTGCGGAATTTAGAATATGCTGCGTCATCGCAGTGACAAATGACAACAGATTCGAAAAATAATTACTGTTCAAGGATTGTATGTGGAGTTGTGTGGAGTTGTGTGGAGCTCTGTGGAGTTGTGTGGAGTTGTGCGGAGCTGTGTGGATCTCAGCGGAGTTGTGTGGAGTTATGTGGAGTTGTGTGGAGCTCTGTGTAGCTGTGTGGAGCATGTGGAGCTGTGTGGAGCTGTGTGGAGTTGTTTGGAGTTGTGCGGAACTCTGGGTAGCTGTGTGGAGGTCTGTGTACAACTTCGGACAGGATTTTCGTGAAGTGGCGCGGTGTAAAGTGCCCAATTCTCACGGTTAATTTGCCTGCCTCACTCGGCACATTACCTATTTGCTGCTGAAATACCGTTAGCACAGTAGGCGAAACAAATGCGTTAACGCCTACGGGTCAGTGGATCAGATCGATCAATTATTCAATCAATCAAGCGAGGTACTCACGTACAATAACACCAATACGAGAAAATTAATCAATCAATGAATCATTCACTCATGTAGTACATTACCAATATAATGAAATCAATCAATCAACCAACCGATCTCCGCAGCAACTGCATTTGCCGCAATCGTCCAGTGAGAAACAGAAAATATAATCAAACATCAAAAACAAATCAGGCTTTAAAATTCCCGTTTCCTTTCCGTGCAATATGTAATTTTGTGCGCATTGTCGGCCATGACATCCTTGCCTGGTTGGGCGAACTTATTGCGCCTTCAATCGCCGTTGCGCAAAACACCAATCACTCCACAGCGACCCAGTTTGTTGCTGATTTTTCTGCTGTGGTTCGACGGAGCCCTGCTGCAAGTTTTCTGGTGGCTTCGTCGCTGACGGCGTCCGTTTTCGTGGGAGCCTTCGTCATCCTCTGTGAGGAAACGCCAGTAGCGCAGACAGAAGTTTTCAAAATTTTCGATGCCAAAGTGGGTGATCATGGACAAATACCCTTCCAATATCTGATAATGATTTCTGCTGGATTTTTGAAACGTGAATGGATTTAGCAATTTCAGCGGAAGTGAGCTTTCTATTCACCATTTTCAAAAAAATAAAAAAGCACAACATTCAGTGTGCAGATCAACTGCATACTGGCAGTGCTGCGCACTGGCAGTCAAAACGGTGCTTAAGCCGCATTACAGGGACTGTGCTCAATAAATAACGAAAAGCTCGTTATGAATTGGGCACTTTACACCGCACCACTTCACGAAAATCCTGTCCGAAGTTTGTAGTTGTGTGAAGCTCTGTGGAGCTTTGTGGAGCTCTGTGGCGTTGTGTGGAGTTATGTGGAGTTGTGTGGAGCTGTGTGGAGCTCCGTGGAGTTGTGTGGAGTTCTGAGAAGCTGTGTGGAGCTCTGTGGAGTTGTGTGGAGTTGTGTGGAGCTAGAAATAGACGTCAGTGCTTATGTTCTTGGAGATTCCACTGTACCTGTAAATATAGTACAGTCCTATTTTGTTGTCAACTCGCACCTTGGAATCAGCGCTATCAGTTTGTACATTGCGTACTGTACAGAAATACTATTGACCTTTTACTCTCCGGGAGACACTTTGCAAATTTTGCTCTGTGAGAAACTGTACTGGCTGGCATTTGGTATTTCATCTATTATTCTTTAGACTATCTAAAACGAGTTACTACAGTTTACAACAACTCGCAGATACATACGTCTAGCGCACAAGACACAGATTTCAGCAGATATACAAACATGTAAGATACATAATACACAGCAGAAATAAACTGGAACTCCAAACCAAACAATCTGCGTAAAAGTGAAGTAAACCAAGCGAATACAAGCAACACACAAATTGCCGCGATATGTTTCCAAAAGCTAATCAAAAGGCTGCCATATGCCAAATATTAATCATCTCAAAATTTTATGCACAAAAACATACACCAAAAAACTATTGACCCCGTTCGTTATTGAGATAAATGTTCATTCAAACCCAGTAAGTACGACAATCGATACCAGGGACACTATTTCTCATTGCGACAATCTTCACATTTGCGATTGCGTGACCGCGTTTGAGCCGGATCCCAAAACATCACATCTTCTCGTTGGCACGCCATATGAAAACGTTTTCCGCAAACTCCATAGCACGTGTTTATTTTCGACGCGGTTTGAGCCTAGGAACTTTACGGATTTCGTTGACTTATCCGGAACGCATTCCTGCAGAAACTTGTAGTTGCACGTGCTGATGTTGTCCAGCGTTTTCATGAGCGTAA
>JBBQQG010000103.1:0-4337 GCA_038216175.1 Saccharimonadales bacterium (SeqCode) | reverse complement strand
CTAAATCAATTTCTGTCGACTGATTACAAAAATGCAAAAAACGACATGATTTTCAAATGTACCAAGACCGTCCCTATTTCTTCGTGACGAGTTCGATCATCCTGAAAATACGCAAATTAATGCATAATAGGTTACTCGACGCACTACAACTTCAAAGCAGACTTTTCAGTTTGTTTCTTTATTTCAGAGATCGCGGTAAGGTGCACTTTTTTGAAACACGGCGCTTCCAGCATATTTCCTGGTACTCTCCAGTTTCTTTTCCAAATGAAACGATGTACAGAAAAATATTTTGGGCTTACAGTGGCCAATCAGAATACAAAAGATGGTTTGAGTCTATGATGTTTCATGGTTGAGATATTTGAGACTATACTTTGAATAAAAGTATCCCGCCACCGGGTATGTGTAACAACGTAAATCAAAAAATAACCCCACAGCCAATCAAGTTACCCCAACCAAGTCACAACTTGAAGGGATTCTGAATGGACGAGAATGATTTAATATATCTGTGGCACTGACCTTGCCGAGCATGGAGCCCTTGGGTCCGACGGAGAGGGCGGGCACCGTCTGACGATAGTTTTCCGGCCATTTGATGAAGACGTCCTGCGTGACCCCGTCGTCGTAGGCGGCATATTTGTCGAGCGGTGCAGCGTACTTCTCCTTGGAATCAGCATGAATGGCTGGATCCTAACATTAGCAAGCAGTAAAGACTTGACCTTGACCCACTCACATGCACGCTTTTGCTTTGGGAAGTGATTGTTGCTATAATAGCATTAAAATATATAAAAAATAAAACAAATTCATGCAGTGCAAGCTGGTCAGCCCTATCCGTATTCGGTGAGGCGATACCAGTTAATACGGTAGTACCATCGCCGTCAATCAGGTATGTTTTTCTGCCCAAACACAGTATTACATAGATTTCGCGTGAAGTGAAAGTGTTTCATCACCAATATCAAGGGTCCACTGGGATTGGGCAGTATGACTCGAAAACGGTTTCACGTAATCAAAAACAGAGGGGGCCATTTCAGTCTACAAAAATTGACTGGCTATCCGTGTATATGAATTTGACACGATCAATTTTAATGGACATTAATTTGCAAACAACGTTGATAAAAGATCATTGCCGTATGTAACTCACCAGAATAATGACGTATCGCATGTCCTTCTTTTTGAGCTCCGCAATGTACGCCGGTAGATCCTTGTACTTTTCCTGGTCCACCGTAAAGTCCTGTCGATGGGCCATGTAATCAATGTCACCGTACACGGCGTCCAAGGGGATACCGGCGGCCCTAGTCCGTTCCACGACTTCCTTCACGTGGTCCAAGTCACGGAAACCCCATCGGCTAATCTGGAAACCCAGACCCCAGTAGGGTGGCATGAAGGTGTGACCCAGGAGCTGAAATAGAAGAAAAGTGGTGCTTAATAACGAATTGTGGATCGTTGGTATTACTGGATGTATCTAATCGACAGTAAATACAAATGTCGTACATATTAGACAGTGTAATGATATGTAACGTGGAATAATATAAACGGTGTTGTAGTAAAGTAGCGGATCGCAGTATCATCGATTGTATCTTAATTAAATACTGTCTCAGATTATAAGATTTTCAATGATTTTGACTTTGACGCACTATAAAACGTTGCGCAATGCTTATCACATAACTTTCTACCGAACACGACTATGTTTGTATTGTGATAAATCCTGAATTGTGTTACAACACTGTGCACCTACATTAGGGTGTCACATAACGTTATGTATAGAGTTATTATATGTTATATAACACAAAGAAACGAAATTTATACGAAATATCATGTGTAATACATATTAACGTACTGTACTGAAGTATGTAGTGGAATAAGTACTGTATCTCATGAACCAGGTAATGTAACATGTATAAAGGTAATATATGATTGTGACGTGACGCAATGAAATGCGATCTAACGGACTGTGATACTATGACGTATGTAATTCGCGTGCGACGTATTATCAATGCGCGTAAGCCCGTCACAATCTAATTACATGGACATTACATTACATTTACATTACAGCATGTGCAGTTTATAATAAACCTGAGTGTATTGGCGAACGACGTCCTCGGGAGTGGGACCCATAAAGATGTGGAAGTCAAGGACACCGCCAATGGACCGGAGAGTTAAGGCAGGGGCCGGCTGGAATTTGTAGTCTGCAAAGGAGTGAATGGAATAAGTCAATACGGTTCCCATACTGACAGGTTTGATCGATTGTGAACGGGTTGCGGGTTTTAGTACTTAATTTACCCATTGCGTTACTGTTAAACAGGAAAACGCCATGAGCATTTCCATCTTCTTCTATGCACATGTAAAAGGGATGGACACCGTATTGGTTGTCCTTTCGGTTGGGATCGGTGGGTGGCTGGTCGCGGGAGAACATTGGCCAAGTGGTCCAGTCCATTTTATGACGGAATGTATTGTGTCGGTTGTCACCTGCCAATTAATACAGAGTTAATACACACATACATACATAGTTACATACAACCATACCGCCGGCGAAAAGTTACTTCTCCGATGCTACTCTAGGATCCAATGGTGGAATCGGAGAAGTAACTTTTCGCAATCTACATGCTATAAAATTTAATTTATAACTTTGCAGCCATTCTGAGTCTGGCCAATATCGCAGCTAGTAATAACATTACGATTAACATAATTTAGCATTACTTTATCTTCAATAATGATATTATGGTTCCACACCGATTGCCGTAAGACAATTTGATAAAAACAAATAATCCTAGCAAAAAACTGACTAACTTAATTAAGGTATGGTTAAATAGTAAGACATACCAAATCCGTAAACATAAGATGAAGGGAGTCGCGTTGTAATTTGCAGAAACTGATCTTCCAGATAGAGACCTCCTAAGCTCATATCCCATCTACAAAATGGCAACATGAAAGAAACACGTACGCACAAGAAACGAGCAGCACGCAAAATTGGCGGATAAATATTTCGTACGAGTACCGTACTTAAGTTTGAAGTGAGCTGAGCTTACAAGACAGTTTTGGTGCTTTTCCGGACAATCTGCATCCCATAATCACGGCTGCTGTGGGTGTCTGTGTATCGGACCTCATACAGGGCCTCCCTCAAATTCTCTTCCACTGGCAGCTCCTTCAACGGCACCGGAACTTCGTAACGATCTTTTCCACCATCATAGAACTAAAATTTACAAGTGTACAGGGTAAGTGTGATGCCAGGCAGGGCATATGAATATACAGTATTCACATAGAGTAAGTATTACAACCTTAAACTGAAGGGTGGAACGTGTCTTCTTGTTCACGAGCAGTTCGGGCCGGACAAAGGGAGTTGAATAGAGCTGCTTCTTGTGGATCCGAGTCAGATTGAATATCTCCCGATCGGGCTGACCAGAGACCGACGGGGTTGTCGTCACCAACCGGTATCCTGCAATGTCACGATTCACATAGCACCATGGCACGAGATGGCCTGCCAGCAAGCGCTCTTCATAGCTGCAACCGGCGTCGTAGCACTGTCTGGCCGTGATGTTGACCTGGTCGGGGAGGCATTCAATGCGGGCGGTGGCAAGCACGGGCACGATCGGCGGAGGATGGGTCACGTATGGTGGAGCCACGGTGGCAGGACCCGGCACCGGTTTGCCGTCAAAAACGCCACTTCAAAAGGAAAACGGAATGAGGAGAAGAGAAAATTGGAAATAATTTTACTTTTCATCTGTCTGTAAGAGTTGTAAACATTTTTCTCACCTTAATCCGAGAATCAACAGGAAGACACCGAGCAGGGCGAGCACAACAGCGCCCCAGACAATCCACTTTTTGTGTTGGGCGTAAAAGGATCGCCGTTGGGTCACACCGCTCTTGACCATATAGCGTGACGCGTCATCCTGAACTTGTAGTTGTTCCAGGTTCCCTTTTTCAGAGGGCACACTTCCTTTGCGACTTGCCATTCTCTCCCTTGTTTATTCAATCATTAAAAAATGCTACTGGAAAGGATAATTGCCAGATAACCACCCCTCCTCCTTCCCTCGGTCTCAACGGAAAATGCTTGTCAGAATATTGAAAATAGGGAATGTGGGTCGGGGACTTGGGGCTTCATCGCTAGCTGCTTGTTCCAGCAAAGTCGTCTCGAACTTGTCGGCTGAACTAGTACTATTGTTCTTCAGGTGGCGGTGTTATCTTGTACGTGACTGTTACGTGGATTGAAGAATTGGAATATATCGGTGATCTCTCTTACCATTCTGACATGGATATGTATTGACCAGATATAACTACAGCTAGCTAGCATTATGACCGAGTATCGTACGTGGAAAATGAATCGGCGATATGGATCACCAACAATG
>JBBQQG010000102.1:0-4255 GCA_038216175.1 Saccharimonadales bacterium (SeqCode) | reverse complement strand
TATGATATATGGTAGTGTCAACAGTATATTCTCGCTTTTGTAGAGTACGTCTTACCACGTTTCCTTTTTTATTTGTTTTGTTAGTCAAAAATTAAACATTATATTAATTTACCATTTTAGCACACTTTTAGGATATTTATTCATTTCTGTAAAGTAAATATTTTTTATATTAGTACAATGCAAACTTTGAAGTGCTTTCATATCATTCATTAATTGATTAGTCTCCGTACAATACAGTGCGTAAATGGACGAATATTTTGCTATCTCAAAAATATGTGCAGAAGTCAACGGTTTGGTCAACTATTCATTTCTCCGAGCTTAAAATTGACTATGTCATGCTATACTAGCTATCTAAATAACTACCCTAATTTCAGTTTCTGTTCATTCAACGTATTTATTCTTAAAACGTTATATCAACTTGTATTTTTTATCCAGCACAATTTATTAACTTATCCAACAGATATAATGAAATAAAAAGTGCTCGTCATGCGAAGCAAATGTACTCGGTAAATATTAAACAATGCATTTGACACAGGGGACTCGCGCAGTCCACTGGCAACCACGCCAACGGGAAACTACAGCAACTTTCCCATGCACAACAACCTCCACAACCCGTCCGCCGGAAATGACCTTTACGGCAGTCCAACCGGCACGGCACGCCACCATTACAACAGTCCCAGCACATGCACAACAACGACAAATGCATCCCCACCCTATCATCAATTCCACCATCTCCCTCCTCCTTCCACCTCCTCCACATCCCCATCCTCCTGCTCCTCATCCCCAATACAACTCCAAAACAACAGCAACTACCAGCAGCAGCATTCCCATCCCTCCAAATATCACAATCCTAACCAGGACACGGCCCAATACAACATTGCCGCACGTGGCCATTTTTCTCCCCCTCCTCCTCCCTCACCCTCCTCATCCGATCGATCTCCCCGTCTGTTATCCTATAACGGACAGCAGCAGCAGCAGCAGTATCAGCATTTATACGATGGCAATCATCATGGACTGCATGACAGCATGCACATGGCCGTAGCGGGGCATCATCATGATACTTCCGTGCCGGGCGGTGTGGTGGTCCAGCAGCGGAGTGGCTTATACCAAAAAGTCCCCATGTCAACCGGAAGTGGTCCTGTCGATATGCATTTGCATGCGCAACAGCATTATCATGGCGGCAGTACAATGGTGGGACCGGATGGCACGGCGACATTGTTACTGACGACGGGCAGTTTGCAGGCTGAACCGCTGGATTATAGTACCTTCCTGGAGCAGCAGCAGCAACAGCAGCAGTTGTTACTGGAACAACAACGCGAAATCGAGCTGGCATCCGCTGCGGGGATGGATGAGAAGAAGCCGCTGATGCAGACGTACAAGTGGATGCAGGTTAAACGGGGCACCACCAAAATCGGTAGGTACATTGATTAATAAACACAATAGTGTTAATTATGACGTAATAACGGACAAAATAATGTATGCGTTCGTTTCTGTTGACGTGGGGCGTACCCGTGTAGCCCATGTGGCGGACTAAATTGCCGAATGTTGCAAGCATTTGGAATTAGGGCCTCTTTGATCGGGCGCTTCATCGTAAGATTGAAAAAACGAACCATCCTCTCAACTGATCCTTATTCTGGAGATAATGCTGGATATTTGGAAAGTACAAATTGCCGAAACAGTTGGCAATATTGTCTGCAAGAACTAGATTAGAATCTGGGGAAGACGGCGAACGGGCAGATTTTTAATGTTGCAATTAGCTGCATTCCAACCATCGCACACGCTGCAAAAGCCATTTTGATCGCACCGCGCAAAGCTCATCACATATCCTTCGTCTCAACGACATTACCCCGTCCCACTTTCTTCCTGTTCATGGTCATTTAAAGGACGGTTTTTGTAATTCCCTAACACCAAGTACTTGATGAACGTTGAGGACCGGTATCAAAGACATGAGTGATCAAAGCTTAAGTGGCCTTTGATTTAGTTCATTAGTTACCATATCTATAGCTAGTACAGGTGTTATAAGTTACATCAGTTATTATTAAATAAAATAGGTTAGATTAAACTGGATTAAATTAATAAAATTTCGTAACTCTGCCAGCTGTAAAAACGACGAAACTCCGGCTTGTTATTGAGCACCTTTTTTTATTGCTTTGGCTCGAACTACGATACAGAAACTTTCTTGAAAATTGATCGCAAAGTTTATTGGAAACACTGTAAAGGAATAATTAAAAAAATGAATAAGTACGCAAACTGCGATCTCGGCTTTAAGCACCTTTTCTAACATTCTAAAAATCATCCTGATTGCGAAAATTAAATTTTTTTATAACCATTATATGTAATAATCTGTTCCGGAGTCAGTAAGATGAAAGAAAGCTGGAGTGTTTGACAAAGACAAGAGTTTTGCTTTTTTGTTTTTTTTTCTGTAAGTGGTCAGGATTGTTCTTTTACCACCGTACTTGCAAGGATGAACTATATGTATCCTTTGTACTCTGTAGTCTGTATCATCAGCAAACCAACATGAATAAGCCTGACCACGTGCCGTTGTTCTTTCTTTCTTTTAGTGGGCTGTTTAGCGGGCGGCATCGGAGTCGGCGGTCCGGATGGCCTGACTAATGGACATCGAAATGGTAAAGGAAGTCCGCTAAAAGGCTCCCATGACATGACGAATGGGGAAACGATGGAGAGTCATACGGGGTCGGACATTCAGAACAACGCCCTTGCTATGATGCCGGGAAGCAAAAACATCCAGATCCTCTCCAACGGAACCGGAAGAACCAATTTCACTATCAAACAGTTAACGGAACTGGAGAAGGAATTCCAGTATAACAAGTATCTCACCCGAGCCAAACGCATCGAGATTGCCAACCAACTTTCCCTCAACGAAACCCAAGTCAAAATATGGTTAGCAACAACTGATTTACAAACGTGAATAAATAATTTTAAATATTTCTAAATCATGCAGAATCGGTGCATTGTTGTGTGAGCTTTTATGGTTTTTGTAAAATCTAAAGAATACTAAATACCAATGTTTACGAAAATATATTAATAATGTTTTCCAAATAGTTTTGCAAGTTAATCACTCGACAATGGGTTCCTCAGTTAGTTAATTATCTCTGTGGCTGATTCAAATAATACTTAATTTATTGTTATTTAAAATTAGATTTACTTCATTCAAGGACTTCTACCTTGCGCCAGTTGGTATGAAGATTTTTTATAATATCTGCCAATTGAATTTACCGTAAAATCTAATATTTAACAAAGCACTAAAAATTTAAATAGACTATAATTTAAAAAAAAATTATTACTGTTATTCGTGAATAATGCATAATCAAAAAAATATATTTTGCATGATATTTACTTTAGGATTGCTTCAAAATTTAATTTAATTTAATTTTGAATTAATATGTTCATTTTCGACTTTAGGTTTCAAAACCGGCGAATGAAGCAGAAAAAACGACAAAAAGAGGGCATCCTCTACCCACTCTCCAATTCCCCACAAGGTGGCGCCATGATGCATGCTTCGGGTGTCATGAATGCCTCGATGATGGACTGCAACGATCCAATGGGCGAGATGAACGACGGACAATAGCGCTTGCAAGAGCCGTCTGTTTTTTTAAACATTTCCTCCTTTTCATAATTCCTGCAAAAGAGAAATCCGGGCCGTTTATCTCAAATCCTCCACGGATATTTGTCCACTTTTAATTTTACTATACACGTCGATCTGAGCACAGTATACATGACTCCTCGACACCGCAACTTTTTCACCGTTCAATTAATTGTTTGTCAGTTTTTCGTTGTGGTTTTCGAGTTCTTTGACCTGCATGCACTGTATGCTTGGGGCTTTACTTGCGGTTTCCGGCAGGGCAGTGTTGATTTGTACCGGTTAAATGATTAATTCCTTGAAAGCTGACTGATTTATACTCCTTCTTAGACATTTTTGTGTTTCATGGACGTTTCCTCGATCGCCGTCCTGAGAAATGAACTGAAGATTATCGAAAGAAATTTCATTGTATTTCAAGCGACATGCAGTGGAACTTCCGCAAAATTAGCCGTCGAAGGTATTGTACGGTGAGTTGTGTGGCTTGTGTCTAATTTTAGACAAAGCCTTTTTTGTATATAATTTTGGTCAGCTTTGTTTTGCGAACACAACTCTATCATTTTTCATCCGATGCAAGCTAAAGTAATCTCCAACAATTGAGAAAATGTTGTAAAAAATGTACAGACCTTGAAAAATTAAGTTTGTAGACTTTAAAAC
>JBBQQG010000101.1:0-3409 GCA_038216175.1 Saccharimonadales bacterium (SeqCode) | reverse complement strand
ATAATTAGAAGAAATTGCTGCAGTCAACAAAGTGCGGGTTTTCCACCTGAAACTGATCAAATTATTCTTCTCAAAAAGTACCTTTTTAACGGAGGCCATATTGGAGATTACTTTTTTACGGATACTTAGACTTCGAAAAGTATACTTTACATGGTTTCTGGACTTGTGTCGAATCATTTCCGTTCGATTAAATCAAGTGTGGGCTGAATCAGGTCGGAAATACAGAAGCGGGAATAAAACATGGCCGGAATTAGGTTCAAAATGGGTGGCCGGAATTAGGTTCCATCCCTCGTACTCGTACCGGTTCTGACAGAGCCGAGGGGCATACGAGTAAGTAACCATGAATCGGGTAGATCCCCTTCTCGCCTCGGTTCAGGTTGGGCTCCTCACCGTTCATTCGCATTCGCGGTATGATTCATCTCTCTGTGTATCCGACAGTATACAAGCAGACAGCCTGGTATGAATGAAGCGACTGGTGTCTTTCAGAACATTTCTCGGCCCCTCCGATGGTTTTCATCCGAAATGAATTTTACTTCCCTTCCCACTACTCCCGAGCCCCGGGTTTTGCGCGCGATTCCCGAAAAGCCGATCCCACTCTCCGGACTTTCGTGGAAGAAAACCGGCCAATAGGAAGTCAGCCCGGCCTGTCTTTGGCGGCTTCATCAAAGAGTCTGCCTGTGAGAGAAGTCTAGTCACCATTTTCCTATAATTTAAGATTAAATGCATTCCATCTGACTGTTAATTTTGGATTGCTCTGCAACTCGATCTCACCAACCTGGTCAGCTCCGTAACAATGCAGAGCTTCGATTATGATGCCGCGGAGCAGCAGATTTTGGCCAGGCGAACAGCTGCAGCCAGTGGCGATTCCACGCTGTCGCCGCCTGCCCAGCCGGAGATCTACATGGCACGGGGCTTCGGCAATTTGGTGCACGTTTTGTCGCGACCCGGTGAGAGCGACCGCGATGAGAGCCTCTGTTGCGATGCGGCGAGTGTGGCGAGGATGTTGATGCGTAAGTTCGGGATGGTCGAGCCCGTGGGCGACGATTACGATCTCTGGACATCCATCGTGGACACGGAGCTGTTCGCCATTCAGGAGTTTCCTAAGCGATTTTGGGTTCGTATATTTAAGGCATCCGCGTTAGTAAGTGAAAGGGTGAGGGGAGGTTCTGTATCAACTTTGATCTTTGGTAGTGATGCGTCTCTGGTGTTATTTCTGCTTGATTGATTGATTGATTTGTGAAATTTTTGATTGATCGATATCTTCAGGTCATTGAGCTATTGAATGAATGATGTGTTGATCGGCTGATTGATTGTTTGATCTGTGATTTGATTGATAGATCGACTGATACATTGTTTGATTGATTGATTCTTGATGTATCCAGTGAAAGATGGGTTGATTGATTGATTATCTCGGATTGGTCAATTGATTGATCGTTCGATTAATGATTCGATTGATTGATTGATTGGTGAAATGGATTTTATTGATTTAATGTTCATTGACCAATGGTTTTACAGCGACAAATGCCGACAATTAATCGTGATCCTTTCGATGTCTCGCCTCGATGTAATGTAGGTTTATTATTTCAAATCTATAAGTTTCCAGTCAGAACTCGAACAGCGAGGAGGTCTTCTTATCGCGGTGATTTTTGTCTAAATTTTATGTGTGCACTGGCTATTTATCTTTTCCAGAATGGCGGTTATCACAAATATCGTTTCCGGAAGCACTGGTGGGGTATTTGCGGCTACAAGACGAGAGAGCCACCCGCAGAGGTGCAAGCCGCACAGCCGAATGGAGCACAACCGCCAGCGCTAGCTATTGTACCACAAGGCGCACCGGAACAGCCACCCGAAGAAAATGGACCAGGATTCTTTCCCGGGGCCGCTAAAGAGATCTCATCCTTGCGCACCATTGGCTTTCACGGCAATATTGTATCCTTGCTGGACGCTTTCGTCCTCGGCAGCTCACACAGGGACTTGTCGGTGGTGATGGTGTACGACGAGTGGGGCTACACGCTCAAACAGCTTCTCGCGTTGCCGGAAGCCCGGGTCTGGTTGGATGATGCTTCCTCCACCGGAGCATCACGGTCGGCGGTGAGGCGAACTATTTTCCAGCAGATTCTCACGGGACTGGCGCATGTTCATTCCCGGGGAATTATCCATCGCAATTTATCGTCGACCAGCATCAAGGTGGCCGAGGATGGTCGCGTGCGTATCGGGAATTTCAGCTACGCTATCCCGGCGGCTGTCACGGTAAATGCGGCCCCGTATCCCGACGAGGACTGGCCGAAAACTCGCGAGGAGACGTACGAGTATCTCGCACCGGAAATTCTCTTCGGCAGGTGGGTACTATCTTTCGTTATTTTGGACCTTCGTATCAGCCCTCAAATTTAGGTTATTTTGTTCCGCGCAGTGGATATTGAGAATTTTTAGTGGATTTTTGTCATTTGAATGCTTGTTGGTCTGTTTATTTATTTATTTATTTCATGTTTTGCTTTCCCTCGATTGATTGATGTATTGTTTGATTTATTGTTTGTTTGATTGATTGATTGTTTGATCTATTGTTCTATTGATTGATTGATTGATTGGTCGATTGATTGATTGATTGATTGATTGATCATTATTACCGTTTTACGTGATAGTAAAAAGTACGAGACGTCCTCTGACATTTGGAGTCTCGGCATGCTCTGGTTGGAACTGCATCTTCACCGGCATGTCTACACTCCCGACCCCGCGACTGATCCTCCCCTGGCTCTCCAATCGAACTTCGAGAGCTCCTCCATGCCCATCATGGTGAACATGTTCCTGTTGTTTGGCCTGCCGACCGACGATAACTTTCCCGACTTCTTCAAACTACCCTACGCCCATTTTGCCTTTCCCAACTGGACCACGCCACAGCTGGAGCCGCTGTTGGCCGGACTGCCGGATTCCGTGCGGAAACTGGCTCGCGATATGCTGCAGTATTCTGCGGCGGCCCGAGCATCCGCGGGGGAACTGCTCACGCGCCTCCACTAGAAGCATGTTCTTCAACCTGATCTCAAGTCTATTGGATGAATGCAACCCCTCTCCGACCGACAATATAATTCCTGGTTAGTTATTTTCAGTTCCGTCTTTGCGCGCTGCTCAAATCATTTTGACTGGCGTTGTTCGATAACTTTCGTTTTTGCACGATCGTGCTGATATTTTTTTGGGGTTTTTCTCCTAGCGACTCTTTCAACTTGACGATTTAAAATTCCTAAATTCTAACTCAATTAGTTTTCACTGATTTATTGTATTTCGAAAGATTTCGATCTGCCACATTCAATAATATATTATTGTTTTATACATCGGCAATGTAAAAATAATATGCATACAATATACATAGCTCACACAGTGGAGCAGAGCTGACCGAGCTAAATGTTGGGTAAAGGCA
>JBBQQG010000100.1:0-4256 GCA_038216175.1 Saccharimonadales bacterium (SeqCode) | reverse complement strand
ACGGTAATGTTTAACTTATTTTTGAAAAAACATGAGATTCGAACCAGTGACAATATAGTGTAATACACGACAGTCTAATCAGTTTGGCATGACATACATCTCGATTAATCTTTAATTTTATTTACGCAGTGTTTTAGACATATGTAATTCTAATTAAAATAAAATACAATCATGGTTAATTTCAGCAGTTCCTTATTAAGGAACGCAAATCGTTCGTCAGTGACGAACGAACGATTCGTTAAGGAAAATTTCGTCTCGTTTCGTTAAAATTATTTGTCCTTGAAAATCCTTATCGTCATTTAATTTCTAGCCACTCATTCGTCATCGTTCGTTTCGTCATTGAAATTTGAGGTTCAAAAATTTTTTTCAAAGGGGGGAGTACATGAAAAAGTATTTTCACATTACAAAATCCATCCATTTCGTTCGTTTCGTCATTACTTTTCGAAAATTGGCCTAGCCAAAACTCGTTTCGTTCAAAATATATTTTTCTTGGTTTCGTTATCGTTCGTGTCGTTATTTTGTAAAAGCGGTTTTCATGACGATTTGCGCTCTTTATTCCTTATTCATACACTAAAAATGAAATATTAAAAAAATTATCCGGTAAAATACAATATTGTTTTGTTTAATATAAATTGTGACAGAAATTCAGGATTAGATTTTAGCTGATTCCTTTTTCATATAATAAAAAAAAAATATTAAAAAAAATATTTGGTGATTGTTTCATGTACTTTAAAATTGATAAATTTTCCAGAAGCCGTATCGTTGCGCGCGCTGCCCGAAGACGTTCACAAGGGCCGAATCGCTAAAGTCCCACGAGAACTCCCACGACGGGATCCGGCCGCACTCGTGCAAATACGCCTTCTGCCGGTCGACCTTCACGAAAAAGTCCAGCCGCAAGCGCCACGAGAAGACCTGCCACAAAGACCAGCCCCGCTACATCAGCAGCAGCAGCATCAGCTACATCAACAGCAGCTGCACCGCCAGCATCAAGTTCGATGACTCCGACTCCACCTCCAGCTCCTCCTCCTCATCCTCCGACACCATGTCCGTCCTGGGCTCATCGCCCGGCGGCGGCTCCTTCCAAGGCGACCTCGAGGCCCCCGGCCGCCCCATGACCCCGATGAGCACGGACCAGTTCAATCGATGTCTCCAGGAGATCCTCGACTCGCGCGACGACTCCCTGGACGACCTCAAGTTCATGCCCGACTCTCCGGCCACGTCCTCCTCCGATTCGGGCTTCCTCTCGCAGGCCTCGTCGCCCGGCTACGGGGAATTCATTTTCGGCTGCCCCCTGGACCTGCCCTTTGTGGAAATCAAGGAAGAACCCCCCAGTCCGTCCAGCGGGGTCGCCGCAGCGGGCTACATCGATCAGTGGGGACCGGTTTTGTACTTGAACATTAACAACGAGCAACAGACGTTCAATCAACCAATCAACGCCTGCCAGTCTGGGTTCAACTATCCAGCGGGAAACTTTCAGCAGCTGCCCATCTCGGCGTACGGCCCCTTTAACTATCATCAAGAACCGCAGCTGGGAACCCAACCGGCTTGGATTGAGCGTTTCCAGAAGGACTATTGAGGGTGGTTTTTTTCTTCATCATATGTTCCTGAAATTTTATGCTGGTTGTTGCTTCCTGTGGGGAGAAGTGTGGCGGATTTTGTTGTGTTTTTTTCTTTCCGGTCGTTCCTTTTTATTACATGAAAAATGTCGTTGCTTCTCGCTTGTAATTGTAGCACTGTGTACAATTACTTTGGCCTGAGGCAATGCGGTCTTTCAGATTGTGCATACTTTTTTGCTTTCGTCGTTTTTTTCTTCTGGATTGTTGCGTTTGGATATGGAATGTGGCCCTGTTTGGGTGTACTTTTACCTGTAATTGATCGGATGGATATACTTTCAGCTTTTGGTTTGTGCTTTCTCTATGCGGCCATCGCCGCTTTTGTGCTTTCTAGATACCGGGGCGCATTTTTGCTGTGCAGCATGCCGCAAGAAATGCTGTAACCCTTGCTTCCGCGCGCCTCTAAGGTCTCCCGAAGCTTTTCTCACGTTTTTCTCACGGACGCGACGGTGTGTTTCTTTCTTCTACGCACTACAATTACTGTATATCTTTCATTCCCTTCTTTGAGTTATTTGTCATTTTGTAGACTTTTTTTTGAGAACGGCAATGGCGTATTTTCTTCGCAACGGTGTTCCTGCATTTTTCGCCACTGCCACGTTGTATATGTATGTATAATGAAAATGAACACTTTTAGCGGGACAGAGCCTAGTTTTTTTTGCCGCGAACGTTCCAGCTTTTGCTTGCATTGATCGACGCTTTACTATAAAACAACGATGCCATCCTTTTGAATTATGTCTTGGAGCTTTGCTTGGAGATTGGGGCGGCCATCCCCATTTTTATCCCACCGTCACTTATCAACCTGAAATCTGAGACTGCCAATTTGTTACTAACAAAAAGTTAATCTTTGGGTCAGATGTCAGAATAAAGTCATTGTGAGTCTAAAGGGACTAATTTAAGAAAACCTAAGAAAGCTCTGATAGATTTAAGAACACGATTGATTGATTGATTTAACATGTATAATTTACTGCTGATCAATCAATCAACAATAGTTTAATCTGTCGCTGATCTAGCGACTTTTTCCTACTCTATTTCCGACAGTTTACGATTCACGGTAAACGAATATGCATTGCGGCAATAATACGTAAACTGTAGACCGATATTGTAATATTATTACTGTACTGTTACGTAATGCAAGAGTTCAACCACAACAAACATTAAAACTCTACTTTACCTCATCGTTTTTTTTATTGAGGTAACGAAGCACACTTCTATACACGAATATTAGGAATTCATTTGTACTAGCAGAGTTGAGTAAAAATGGGAAATCAAAGTGATAAAGTAATCCTTACTATATCATGTTTTTACATTTATTATCTGTGCATTTATATGTCGATAGATAACTTTGTTGCATGATATTATACTTTTTACTCTGTAGTTTTGCTCTTTATGATACACTCTAGGCACTTTAATCTGGGCTAAAATAGTGTTGCTCATTACTACTTTTAAGACCGCGAATCGCCTTGAACTTACAGACAGACCTACATGTACACATGTACGTAATATGAATGCAGGATGTGTATGATTCTGCTTTGTATTCCGATTTAGTTTTGGCTTGTTCGCCTTTATTACATGTCTTTTTTCCTCTCGATTGTAAATTTAGTATAAATATAATATTTTATGAATTGTTGTTACAAACAGTCTAAGAACAGGCAAATCATGGCATGGTACGTGTATTAACATTAAAAACCAACCCTAAACAATTATACTGTTGTATGTCGTAATGGTAAACTGTATTGGTGGGACAGCATGGAGCAGCCGGCAGTAGGTGGCGTTGCTGATGCCTTTCTTGCCGGCATTCCTGAGGAAACACAAAAAATAAAGCATAACTTAAACAATAACGCTATTTACAACGCCCATGGACATCATTCTTATGCAGAATTATGTAGGTTGCCGCAGGAACGTCAAATTTTGAGCGATTTGTTTTAAACCGTATGACATAAATTTGGCTAATAATATTACTCTCATTACTCACTCAATTGCAAGGTGCGGCCTTTTTTCCGTCTAAGAGAAAGGATCCCTCGGGACAACAGAATCAAAAAAGTATGGCAAAATGTGGCTAATTAGTGTAATTAACCACAACATTACAGCAACATTATACGGGGATTAGTCCGTTTGGCGGAAACGAGTCAAAGCGGTAAAGCCATTAAACAAAGCGACAGCGCCACCTTGCTTTTTACCAGTACAAGGTACTCGTAGAGACATCGGGTCATGGTCTACTACTACTATGGCTAGTACGTAGCCGTACCCAGTTCCCGGCGGACTCGGATACGGGAGATCGAGACAGAAATCTGTACCGTATGTGCTGTATATGTCTCCCGCGCGGGAGTGATGGAGAGGAGTAAATCGATCATCGCACCACACGCTCATCCCCCGTAACCCTGCCCAGAGTAGACAGATCCAGACAACAGATATTGCCTGACTGTTTGGGTTGACTCTACCATATGCAGACTACATACAGTATTGCAGGAGATTCCACATGACTCTTCAGTCTCCGGCTCTCTGGGCGGGCGGGGGGGGGGGGGGGGCGGGGGGGGGCGCCGGCGCGCGGGCCGCGGCGGGGGGGGGGGGGGGGGGGGGGGGGGGCGGGGCGCGCCCGGCGCGGCGGGCGGCGCGCGCGCCCCCGGCGCGGCCCCCCCCCACCCC
>JBBQQG010000099.1:0-2490 GCA_038216175.1 Saccharimonadales bacterium (SeqCode) | reverse complement strand
ATCCGCGCGACACTGCATGACTCTCGGGATGGCTTTACCGTGAATTTTCTCTATGTCTTCGATTATGAATGAAGATGATAGTTTAATATGTACACTTGCACAACTTTCCTGTCAACTGTTTCCGAGAGTTTTCCTATATAGCTATACTGGGCTTAAAAAATTAAATATACGGCAGCAGAAAGCGAAAATATTGTCTGTTCTCTTGACATTATTTATCGGTGGTTTGCAGTTGGATTATTGATTGGAGTGGCCAAAACGTGGTATAACTCTGGCCAATAATCAATTATTTACTTATGCAGTACAGTACAATAAAGAAACGGCAATGAACGGGATTGTGGTGGGACCATGTATGTACAGTATATACCATAACGGATGAGTGTGAATAAAACAAATGAACCTCGGTACAATTCATTATGAAGTTATTTTTGACCTGGTGAACGACTTAATTATTGTTGGAATGGGACTGCGTCGAGCGGCCATGGTCAAATGCTCATTATAATTTAGGCATGAGACCATAAAGCTCGTGGCGAAACAATTGCCAAGGATGAGTAACATAATAATGGTGCTTACAGGAACCGAAATACAACTCGATTAGGCCGTCCTTATACGTGCAGTAGTATGCCGATACCAGCTCTCTAGTACTTACAGTATGTAGGCATTCTCCTATATGACGTCGTTACTGTAATAATAAGGTCAACGTTGTCATCATTAGACCCAATTTAGAGCTGTCAGTACGGCGCATGCAAACCAACAAAATATATCCTCTTGTAATGCGGAAAAAGTCGATCCAGGTGCGTATTGCGTATGGTGTTTGTACCTGTCGGCCATGCACGTGTTTAAATAATGCATGTCTTGTACTGCGCGCACGTTGAAAGGCTTCAACAAATGTTAATCTCTCGACAATTGTGACATGATGGGGATTAACCGTGCTGTGCAGTGAGATTTGAGAAACGTACTGATACACTACAGAAGGCAAGCAATTGTTTTTACAAAATATGATATTGTGATCAGGAAGTCGGGAAAATTATTTTTTATCGTGCACAAAAATGGAGAGGCAGTCTTTTAATAATTCGTCCCTGGCTGGGCTGCATCCCGCGAACGGCAGTGTCTTTCAAGTGGCATCCGCGAAAAGCCAACAGTGGGCTTTCCTGTCCATCTTCTCATTGGTCATCTTCATCGTCTCCCTCCTGGCTAACGGGACCGTGTTGGCAGTATTTGCGCGCTCAACCTGGCTCTGCACACCCTTCAACGTCCAAGTCATTAATCTGCTGGCCGCCAACATGCTCAGTATGCTAGTCCAGATTCCCCACTACCTGGTCAACAGTCTACATGGTTCACTGGGTCTAAAGCGTGTTCGCTGTACATATTTGGATATGTCTTTCAAGCAGGTACATATGTCCGGCATTGCAAATTCAAGATGATGACAGAGAGGTCTGATAAATGTTAATATATCAGCTAATGGAAAACGAAATGGCTTGCTATCCATGGCACATACATTTTCTGGTTCAATATAATATAACTCGCATAAAGACTATGTCGCGAAAAATCTGCTCTGGTTAATTATAAATTATGTGATTATAATTATATTGCACAGCTGTCTGACTGTATGCTTGCCAACCAGCATTTCATAAAAAGATACAAATTCTTGCCACGCTACAATGGATACACTTGTAGTCAATTACTATTATACGTTTTGCTCAATACGTTGGAATAAAAGCTAAAAAAGAAATGTATTCTTAATAATAATAATTAAATATCCGATAACAATATCTAAAATGCGTAATTTAATCATAATAATATTTTCAATAATATTCAATGATTTCATTTCCATACCATTCAATAATATTGAGTAATATTCAACAGCGTTAGGTGGAAATATATTTTTTGTGCATGTCTATAACGTTTCAGGCATGCTGAATGCACACGCCCTCATCACGGTGAATCGACTGTGGGCCGTGCTCTATCCCTTGCACTACCGCCCGCATCAGACTCGCCGCGGGGCTGTCATCCTATGCGCCGCCATGTGGGTGAACGTGAGTGCCTTGAAGGTTGCGGTACTCGTGCCTGATGCACTCTACTACCGCCGGCCTGAGGTCACCTTTCAGTGCGGCCTTAATCGGTCGCGGCAGATGCCTTTGCTTACGGTCCACCAGATTGTCGTCTACGACGTGCCCATTTTGATCATGATAATCGCCTACCCGATTGTCTGCCAATGACAATCGTTGGGCCATTGCTTTTCCTGGAGGCGATGGTGGACCCCTTCATCTTCACCATGGCGCTGGCGGATTTGCGCGGAGTTTCACCGGCTGCTCGTGAGACTTCAACTCTTCTTCAGCTAACTGCAAAATATAGGCGATGCATGCATATAAGTCACACTGTGACGTTTCTCTTACTGGATCATTCAAACACTTTTCGATATAGTTATGTTAGCTTCATGTCCATGCATGGCTACATCCATAGCTGCACGGGATATATAGATTTACCTGATTT
>JBBQQG010000098.1:0-2742 GCA_038216175.1 Saccharimonadales bacterium (SeqCode) | reverse complement strand
GGGGCCTCCACCTCTACGGCGAAAACACCGCCGACGTAAAAGGCGCAATGGTAACGGGCTTCGACGTAGAAGTCCTCTACCTCGCCCTGAAATGGGGCTACCGCGTCAAAGAAGTCCCCATCCGCTGGTACTACTCTAAAGGCGCGAACGTCAATCCGGTGAAAGACTCCTACAGGATGCTGAAGGACATTTTGAAGGTGAGGACAAACGATTTGCGGGGGCTGTATCGCAAGCGGCAGCCTACGGGGTCGGGCGACTAAGCCTTAGCTATCGAGTAGCTGCACTAACTCCTCCCGATAAGGCCTCGGTCCAAGCCTTTCGACACTCGGAAAACGGTCAATCATAAGTGTCGTCTCTCGCAAGTCAGGACTTATCCAACCAACAGTCTCTATTAACTCTTCGTGGTATCCCCTCAGACCTGGGTTGCCCCAAATCGGCTCGTAGTGGAATACTCTGTTACGCAAACTCCGTAAAGTATCAATTCGTTTGAAGAGCCTATCGCGTGTTCGATTTCGTGGGTGCATATACGGGAAGACGGGCCGCAACAGTTTCGGCCATAATTTCTGATCGTAGTATTGGTAGAACAAGGCCGCCCAGAACCCAAAAGGCAGTTCCGCTATCACACGTCCCGGAGTTAACCTCTGTTGCGGAGGCTTCCTCTGTGGAGGTAAGTTCTCAATAGCTTTCTGAACCGACGCTTGTTCTCGTAGCTTCAAAATAGAAGCATTTGCATCAAACCAGAATGGATTGTTAAATTCTGCTGCAATAGCGAAATGTAGGCTATTCCTCAGTGCGATTTCCAAATTGCATAATGGTGGGTACAGGGCCTCACACAAGGCCATGTTCCACTGGTATCGAGCTATTACATCAACCTCATCCTCTGTCACATTTGGCCGCCTGTATCTCCATAATCGCTCTGGCGATAAAGCAGCTTCTATTCTTCTCGGAAAAGGTGCTTGCATTTCTCTTTCTCTTTTGTTACAATTAGGTTGTAGCACTCAGGTAATCCTCTGGCTAGTCTGCGAGGACACGGTGCATGAGCCTGAGCTTTAGATTACAGAGACAGGGTGAGGGGAGCAATTCCCTCACCCGTTCTTTTTGCTAGGTGTGTTGTGCATTCTACAGCTTTTGCCCTACACTGCTAAATTCAGTTACGTAGTATATAATAGATGCTGGCGCTCTCTCAGCTTTATGACCTGAGTTGTTAGTATTGTTATTCGAGGCAACTCAGTGAATGTGATGGCGCTGCGATGTTGCCGAATCTTCTAATCGCATAGATATAGACCGCACTTTGCTCTGCTAGGTAGCACTATGAAAGTTATAGGGATAAGGGACCTAAAGGCTCACCTGAGCGAAATATTGAAACTGGTAGAGGCTGGAGAGGTAGTCAAGATAACCAGGCGTGGACGCAGCATTGCACGTATTGAACCTATGCCTCCCACACCCCTAAACAGGAAACCGACCCAACAGGAGATAGCAGAGGCAATCGAAAGCGTAGACCGCATGGCCGCAGAGATTGGCAAGTATGCGACCCCCGGTGTTACCGTCGAGCAAATCATCAACGACATACGGAGCTAGGACTGCTATGAGAACTTTCACCGCATATATCGAATTCGACCCTGAAACAGCGTTGTACGTCGGTGTCATCCCAGGCATCCCAGACGCTCATACGCAGGCCGAGACATTAGATGAGCTACAGAACAACCTCAAAGAAGTACTGGAGCTATGCTTGGAAGAGCTAGAGAAACTATAATATGAACTCCGAACCACAAAAAATCTTCATCGCGGTCGCATGGCCCTACGCGAGCGGCCCACGCCACCTCGGACACGTCGCGGGTGCAATCCTACCCCCCGACATCTTCGCCCGCTACCACCGCAGGAAGGGCAACCGTGGACGCATGGTCTCCGGCTCCGACATGAACGGCACTCCTATCACAGTCGCCGCTGAGCGCGCAGGCATCTCCCCCTCCACGTTGGCCCAACGTATGCACCGCCTCAACACGGAGCTGTGGCATAAAATGGGCTTCACCTACGACCTCTTCACCGACACCACCACCCCCATCCACCAGAAGCTCGTCCAGGAGTTCTTCCTGAAGCTGCTCGACAAGGGCTACATCTTCAAGGACACCACCATCGCGCCCTACTGCCCGGTGGACAAACGTTTCCTCCCCGACCGCTACGTCTATGGAACCTGCCCGTACTGCGCCTTCAATCGCGCTCGCGGCGACGAGTGCGACAACTGTGGCCGCCAGCTAGACCCCATTGACCTCCTCAATCCACATTGCATCCTCTGCGACTCCACACCCCAGTTCCTCCCCACCGAGCATTTCTTCCTCGACCTCCCCAAGCTGCAACAACCTCTGCTCGACTGGCTCGAAACCGTAGGGGCGAGGCGTGCCTCGCCCTGGCGGCCCAACGTAGTCGCCTTCACCCTCAACTGGGTACGCGAAGGCCTGCGCCCCAGGTCCTACACCCGCGACATCGAGTGGGGCGTGCCCATACCAGTCGAGGGGTACGAGGATAGCGGCAAGCGCATCTACGTCTGGTTCGACGCCGTGAAGGGCTACCTCTCCGCCGCTATAGAATGGGCGCAGCTAAAAGGCGACCCCGATGCCTGGAAAGAGTGGTGGCTCCAACCCGAAGGCGAGCCTGCCCCCAGCAAGTCCTATTACTTTATCGGTAAAGACAACATCTCCTTCCACACAGTCATCTGGCCCTCCAGGCTTATCGGCTACGGCGGCT
>JBBQQG010000097.1:0-2730 GCA_038216175.1 Saccharimonadales bacterium (SeqCode) | reverse complement strand
GTATAACGTTAACTCGATTGCGCTGGAGTGTCTGCCGGAGGCGCTAGCCGATGAAGCGTACATCCAGTGGTATGCGGGCGAGGTCGGCAGGAGCCGTACGTTGGCGGAGCAGGCGCTGATGCGGCTGGGCGTCGCCTACTGGCCGAGCCATGCAAATTTTATATTGATGAATATCGGCAGCCAGCATAAAGCATTCGTCGAATCCATGCGCGGGCAGGACGTGCTGGTTCGCGACCGCAGCGCCGATCCAGGCTGCAACGGGTGTGTCCGGATCACGCTGGGGCCTGTGGAGCATACGCAACGCGGGATTGCGGCATTGGAAAACACTTTGAAGGAGATTGCATGGCAAGCGCCAAAATAACTCGTCGAACGGCCACGCTGCGGCGACATACGACGGAAACTCAGATCGATCTGAAGCTGACCATCGAAGGACAGGGCAAATATTCCGTCCAGACAGGCATTCGCTTCCTGGACCACATGATGGAACTGTTTGCTCGGCATGGGGGGTTCGATATTTCGCTGAAATGTACGGGCGATCTTGACGTCGACCAACACCACACGGTGGAGGACATCGGCATTGCCCTGGGCGAGGCATTTTCACAAGCGCTTGGAGATAAGAAAGGCATTCTTCGTGCCGGATATTTTTTAATGCCAATGGATGAGACGCTGGCTGCTGCCGCGATTGATTTAAGTGGGCGCGCTTCGTACGTCATCGATACGAAAGTGCGTGTGAGGATTGTCGGCGATCTGCAGACAGAGTTGCTGGAGGATTTTTTTGAGGGCTTTGCCAGGGGTGCGCGGGCGAACGTCCACTTGAAGGTGTTGTATGGCCGGTCCAATCATCACAAAATAGAAGCGATCTTCAAGGCATTTGCGCGGGCATTGCGATTTGCCTGCTCCCGCGATAGCCAACTGAAGGCGATGCTGCCCAGCACCAAAGGACTGCTGTAAGTGAGGGACGCTCGATGAGCCGCGGCAAAACCGTAGTGATTGACTACCAGGCCGGCAATCTGAATTCCGTATGCAAGGCGCTGCGCGTGTTGGAAGCAGATGTGGTGGTGACGACGGATGCTGCTGATCTGCGCGATGCTGCTCGCATTGTTCTGCCGGGCGTCGGACATTTTTCCTCAACAGGATGCCTGTTGAGCAGCGGTATTGGGGATGCACTGAAGGAGAGGGTTGCCGAGGGTGTTCCCTTCCTGGGAATTTGCGTTGGGCTGCAGTGGCTGTTTGACGGGAGCACGGAGGCGCTGGATACTCCTGGCCTAGGAATTTTTCCTTCGCTGTGCGATCGCTTTCCAGCGGACGTGAAGTCGCCTCATGTTGGATGGAATTCGCTCGAGACGATTGGAGAATCTCGATTGCTGGAGGGATTGCCGCCGTCTCCGTATGTGTATTTCACACATTCTTACCGTGCGACGAAGATGAATGCCACTACCGCCGTTACAAATTATGGTGGAGAGTTTTCCGCAGTAATTGAGCAGGAGAACTGGATGGCAGTGCAATTTCATCCGGAGAAATCGGGAGCGGTGGGACGAAAAATTCTGGAAAACTTTTTGAGGGTTCCGACATGTTGACCCGCCGCATTATTGCCTGCCTGGATGTTGCGGCTGGACGCGTTGTCAAAGGTGTCCAGTTCGTCGACATCATCGATGCGGGCGATCCTGCGGCATTGGCTGTGCGCCATGCGGATGGCGGAGCGGATGAGATTGTGTTCCTTGACATTACGGCGACACATGAAAAGCGCGCTCTACTGCTGGATGCGGTACGGCGAGCGGCGGAAAAAATCTTTATTCCGCTGACCGTGGGCGGCGGCATTCGGACACTCGACGATGCGATGCTGGTGTTCGATGCGGGAGCGGACAAGGTGAGCGTGAATTCGGCGGCGCTGAGCAGTCCGGAGTTGATATCGGAAATTGGTGCGCGGTTTGGAGCGCAGGCGGTGGTGGTCGCCATTGACTGCCGTCGCGGGAAGGATCCAGCGGAGGCCGCAGAGGTATATGCCAGCGGAGGCCGCAAGGCAACGGGGCGCAAAGTTGTGGAATGGGCCAAGGAATCGGAAGCGCGCGGGGCGGGAGAAATTCTACTTACATCGATGGACTCTGATGGAATGCGTTCCGGGTTCGACTGCGAACTAACCGCTGCGGTGAGTGAGGCGGTACAGATTCCGGTGATTGCTTCCGGTGGCGCAGGAAACGTGGGACATTTTGCCGATGTGTTTACATGCGGACGCGCCGATGCTGCACTAGCAGCCAGTATTTTTCACTTCGGAGTGTCGGATGCGCGCAGCTTAAAAAAGGAGCTGGCAACATTTGGACTGCCGATGCGCTTGCCCTGCTAATGGATGCCGCTGATACTAGAGAGATGAAAATTGACTTGAGGTTGGCATGCTGATTCCTTCGATCGATCTGATGGGAGGCCGAGTGGTTCAGCTGGTGCAGGGCGAAGACCTGGCGTTGGGATTCGACGATCTGGATTATTGGGTCGAGCGATTTTCTCATTACCCTGTGGTGCAGCTGATCGACCTGGATGCGGCGAAGCGCCAGGGAAATAATCGTGAGCTAATTCATTCGATCGTGCAACGGCTGCCGTGTCAGGTGGGCGGCGGGATTCGCAACACCCAGGATGCGCGCGAGCTACTGGATATGGGCGCAAAGCGAGTCATTTTCGGGTCATCCCTTTTCGATGAGGAGGGTGGCGGAGCGGCGGCGGACGGCATTGCGGTGGCGG
>JBBQQG010000096.1:0-4787 GCA_038216175.1 Saccharimonadales bacterium (SeqCode) | reverse complement strand
AATGTGCGTTGTTTGCTACTTTCTTTCACTGGAGATTTTGGCTTTCGCGGGCGATAAAATCTTTAATTAAAAATTGTGTATGCTTCCCGTTGAGTTAAGAAAGTGGCACGGTTAAAAATTCACTGCTATTTTGATGTTCCTCTTTGACGAAATGTGCCAAAAAAGTACCGGCTTTTTATAATGTTTGTTCGTGTTTTGTGTTTTGTTTGTTTAATTTTTATGTTTTCTTGCTTGACTGTCGATGTGACGGAAACTGTCTAAGCCTCGTCTTTTTTGAGGAAAAAAAATTTCTGTTTTCTGTACGCCGGAAAAATGAAATGTAATAAATATGGTATAAGATTTAACCCTATCGGACGTATGTTGTCATCGCAGGTGCATTTCTCGAACCCTTTATTCAGGAACCATAAAAAAAAGAAGCAGCCCAAAGTCAGGCAACTGGGCTCTGAAAACTAGAGACACTGCGACGGAACCAGGCGGCAGACAACAAGCCTCTAGATTGCAGAAAAAAGAACAAGTCAATCCATCAATGGCAGGCAGTTAACGACTCGCTCGTCCAAATCCCGACAAGCTGGACATGCATTATAGCTACTTAAAATTAGCGAAGCTCCATATGTATCATGAGCGCCCTGTCCAACGTCGAAAGCACGTCTGGACGGCCTGCTTCAAGGCCGGCAGGCCCAACACGAACACAATCGGATCAATGGTCGGCTGGAATGAGAACAAGGCCACCGTCCAAGCGAAAGTCTGGGCACTGTTTGCCGCGGGGATCCAGATGACCAAAGTGGACATCGCGGTCACCGGAGTCCACGTGATGGTCACGCTAAGGGTCAACAGTATCAATAACGCAGTCCCATGACCGCTTCCATTGCCCCCAGCGCCACGCGCCTTAGGGGCACCACTTTTAACCGCCGAGATAGCAGCCGAAGACGCAGGCCCTGTAACTATATTGATCGAAATCTTAAGGTTTTCGGGGAATTTAACGCATTGTGTGCTCGATCGAGCCATTCTTGAGCAACCGTATTGGACTTTTAACCGGAAATGTTTAGACTCTTAATTATGAATAAGTTTGGACTATTACGCTGTATAACCGCACCTTTACTGGGTTTCACAGGCACACCACTGTCCACAGCCTTAGCGCTGGAGTCGACAGGACCAATGGAAGTGCTGTTCGCCTGGCGACTTCTTTTACTTTGGCCAGTACCGAGAGAAGGTGCCACCGACTGCTGTCGCTTTTGACGACGACGCCAGCGGGCAACCAGCACGACCGGCAAGGCCAGCCAGACCAGCACTTCAGGTACCACGAAACATACCAGCTCCAAGGCGATGGAATAGGATTTCTGGTCGTCGTTAGCTGTGTAGCAGGTGTGGGCGGTGGATGGACGTTGACGGTAGAAGGCCGAATCCAACATGAGGAAGGGCATGTTGATCGCCAGGGCGGAAACCCAGGTACTGACACAGACGAAAAGAGCGATCCCGCGGCTATGCATATTCCGGTATGAGATGGGATGCATCACGGCCCATAAACGATTCAGCGCGATCAACGCATGGGTATGCGACATGACCGTCTGTGAATAAAGAACCATGGAGACATTGTCAATTATTTTGAATCAACTGATTCAGTAATTGATTTGACACCGGTCGAGCATTAATGCAGTACGTAGAATAGGCCAGGAGAACTCCTCAACTGTACAACGCGTATATGGGAAAAATCAACCAGACGACATTGATGCGATATAGCTTACGACGCTACACAATGGGACCTTTAACATATAAAATTAATGCTATCAATAATTATAATCAGAATTTTGTGTGTGGTTATAGTTGTTTTGATTAGAGAAAGGTCGTGAAAGCTTGAGAATCCCACCCTGCTAACTGCATGCAAGTGCAACAGTAAATGACCTTTCATGTAACTTTCTGGCACTGATCTGGTGACGTTGTGGCAACTGGGCTTTATAACCAAACCTTCTAGTTCGCACTGACGATATGGGTTGATTTCTACTCTGTAGAGCCTGAGACACGAGGCCCGAGTATGAGACAGACGAGTGAAAATGGACCGATGATGTCAGTGCAAACTTGGAGAGTCGTACAGTGCCTGTTCGTTTCATACCTGAGTGACCCACACAATACTCTGATAAAAGTCACAGAGTTGATCCCCAGTGTACCACTCGGCCTCAAACTTTGAGACAATGTCCAGTGGATTCTGAATGAGCAGGTCGAGTAGATTGGCCACCAAGAGGTTGACCAGGTACATGTGGAACGGAGCAGCAAGAAGAGATCGTGTGGTGGCGAATATGGCCATCAAAAACCCATTGGCCAGGGTGCCGGACGTTAGAGTGATGATGGAGATGGCAGTGTAGATTGCACTCGTACCGGTGTCGTTGGCCGTGCTGTTGGCGATAGCACTACTGTTGTCAGTGCTACTGGCGACATTTTCCAGGACGTCGGTCGTGTTATTCATGATCAATGACCGTTGAAGTCGCTGCTGCACGTTCGACAACCAATTCAAGAGTATCACCAACCGCGAAACGATCTCGCGGTGTCAGCTGCGTAATATTCAGTAGATAAACATACAACTGACTTTAATAGTGCACGATGTACTATATGTACAGGATTATGACAATGCAATAAAATGAATAAACGCAGTCTCCAGCACTTCTCAGCTACCAGCGTTTTTGATTAATTGGATTATTGCGAGCGTAGTTAACGTTGACCATATAGTCGTTAGGTGAGTTTAGGTGCTTTATTTCAAGTTTTGTCCTTAGACGGGAAGTCCGTTGCGAATGATCGGAACGGTTCATTTTACACGAACATGCTCCGTGAGCCTCATATTCCATGAGCCTTGTATTCCGGATTTGCGTGTAATTAAATTGAAATGAAAAGGCAAGAAAATTTGACCAATTACCGTAATTGCAGGATGGGATTTATCAATATGCAGAGTACAGAGTATATATCTATGGGTGCATGACACGGTACGGTATATCCGATATATCGTTATAATGAAAGGATAATCCATAGTAATGCTAATCTTCTGTTGATGTGTGATCATGTGGAATTTCGAGTTTATGCACTTTAAAAATATGTGTGTACTACACGTACTGTATATACAATCCGTAAATAAGCCCTGTAACAGTAAATGCATGTTTGTGCAGTTACGTACAAAGATATCAAGAACTATCGAGACCGAAAGTTTAGAACACATCCTCGCGGCCAAACTTGATGCGCATTATATCTCAGTTCTCTGACATCGAAATCTAAATCTGCCAATGCCATTCAATTTAGAATCAAAGACTGCATTTATAATATTTCACTTGACCAGCAATTCGTTTTGTAGAAGTTGAATTTTGCACTAGTGGGTGTCATGCAAACAGTCAATCAAGTCAATCAAGTCAATCAATTATACCGTAGACTATATGGTGAACATAAAAAACTTTCAAATTTTTTCTAGAAATTTTCTTGCTTGTATCAGCCAATATATTTCATTTTATTGAGATAGTCTCGAGTCCTGCTAACCTTCAAATGAATACGGAAGCTTTATCAGTGTGAGCTCTGTGACTGACCCCAAGTTGGTGCATGGTAACGCCGACGCTTGTATGTGTCCATCTCAAGTCGGCTGCAATTGCAGATTTTGGGTCACGAAATCTTAATTAAGCGTAGTCGCACGGGCATGGTGTCGAGGGGTACTGTACAGTAGTTGTTAGGGACGCGCAAGATAGCCCTGGAACCATGCACGGACCGAAAGAATCTTCTGGCCGATAACTAATTAATTTCGTTGTAATAGCTGAACAGGTGGCTGAACACTCGATATTAAAGTTGATCTCTGAAAATTATACAGCGGTGTGACAGCGGTATCCTGTTCGTGTGCTTGAGTCACGTTGGTGCAGCTTAATTGATCCTTTGGGTAGAGTTCACATGAGTAACTGAAAGACTCTACTTCGTGTTCAATTTTCCCAACGATCCAGTCACGCTTGCCGAGCTTCGGCTAAGCAAGTAACAATCCAATTATAAGCATCTGATCAAACACCTGGCCACAGGGTGTCGAGCGTGTTCATTCGATGTTTTACAAGGAGTTGTGTACAATTTTGGACAAAGCGTTTTTTGTGTATAATTATGGACAGTTTTGTTTTGCGAATTACTTCCACCATTTATTTCCTGGGCGATCCGAGCCGGCATGGTCTCATTTGATCAAGCAAGTCTTGCAGAAAATGCAGCAAGTCGAAAAAGTAATGCTTGCAATCTATGAACAGTAGATAGTTTGTCTCAGGAAACCATCTAAAAAAGCTGGATATTTGAGATGGCTTTTTTTGACCGAATTGTTTTTATGTTCTGGAGTCGAGAAAATTAATTTTTCAAAGTCTGTGAATTTTTTACAACGTCTTCTCAATTGTTGGAGAGGATTTTAGCTTTAATCGGATGAAAAATGACAGAGTAATTCGCAAAACAAAACGCTCCAAATATACACAAAAAACGCTTTGTCCAAAATTAGACACAGCTCCCCCCCCCCCCCATACCGTACATAGCGTTGTCGACGGAAGAATTCTTTGGTATTAAATTTAAATCCTCGGACAAAAGCGATTAAGCATTATCGGTATTAATGATGGCATGGCGAAGGTTTACCTACCGGAAGCGGAAGGTACTGAAATTATACACAGCTGTAAATTAGGTGTCAGAGAAAAAAAAGAGTCAGGATAGTTTTTAATAACATTAATCCTAACCTGTAACTACTTATATGTACCGGTTCCGGTACCGTAAGTGTACCATAGTACACAGTCCAGAATATCTTAAGGCTT
>JBBQQG010000095.1:0-3566 GCA_038216175.1 Saccharimonadales bacterium (SeqCode) | reverse complement strand
AGAATTTTTCTGGCCGGAAAGTGCCGTCAAGTTGAGTGATAAATGGTTGGCGTCCACCGACGAGGCGTTATTAGCGTTACCTGTAATGATAATCGCTACAATTCACTACTATAATGTTCCATAGGTTACGAGGCTTGGCGCCTGGGATGGCCGTCCCCCGGAAAATGTGCCCTGGGATGGCCCTCCCTGTATCTTTCGAACTGTGGCAGCTACGGCAAATCTGAATAGCTCATTCGATTCCCACGCATCGATTTACCTAGTGGGATGAATATTAAAATTGAAAAATTTTCAAAAATGAATGTGTAGTTGAAAATGCAAAAATGTCAATGTTAATTTTATTTTGCGAATAAAAAGTTCATTTTTGAAAATTTTTAATTTTTAATATTCATCCCTTTGATTAAGTCCAGTGTGGGCTGAATCAGATCAGAAATAAAGAAGCAGGCACAAAAAATGTCCGGAATTGGAAGTCGAAACACGCTGTCCGGAATTGGGTGCCAATCCTTGTACAGCGTTCCGCCAAGCCTCTAAACATAACCTTTTAGATCGCTAATATTGATGGTCCGAGCGGGTGGATTCGAACTGCAGATATGTACTGGCCGTGCAACGGAGCCCAGGAAAATCTTCGCAGCGTTTGGAAACTGTTGTATGCCCGTGCATGATCATGATATTTGTCGATAACGTATACGTATTTCACCAAAAAAACGCTGATCCTTAAAGAAGTCTGTAAAACGGATGTACTTTTTAAAGCCGGACTGTATCCCCTCTTCCTTGTAAAAAATGTGCCAGTATAATATTCGCCTCATGGTGTTTGGTGAGTGTTTCTGGACAAAATGTGTTTTAGGCTTCGTGCACTGAAACAGTCCAGTCCAGTGATGGTCATTTTTCGGTTCTCGGAATGTAAAACACTTAAACGAAACTATTATGATTTCGATCTTTGCCTAATCTGTATATACTTTAAGATATACACATATGAATGCACCGTTTTCTCAAACTCTTTTTCAAGGTCTGCTGAGTTTTTTCCAACTTTCCAGCAGCACTCCCCAACCCGAGAAACCTTGGATAGGGGCGTGGACGCTTCTGAGGGCAGATAATTTTACTGCCCTGACCGATAAACTTGGTAATTACTTATGGCTCTTGCTTTTTATATTTGCATACAAAACTTATTATAATTAACCATGATTTAAAATGTATTTTTAACAAAACTGTGCAAACGCTTAATGGTTTTTAAGCCTGTTTCGCCTACGTATACACTCTTTCTGAAAGTACAGATGAATTACTTTCGTAAAGTTATGATTTTTTAATTAAACAATAAACATAAAATTGTTGTCTTTCGGCATTCCTGTGGGAAAGTTCTCAAACGACACCCATTACACGCGGTCGCAGGTCTTTAGCCGGGAGGGAGACCAGTACACACTGGTCGCGTACCTCAGCACTGGTGCTGTCAAGGAGCGGCTCAACTTCCGACTTAACAGGGGTTGCAATCTCGCACAAGAAGAGACCACACACGCCACACTGGCGAAGCACATCATGGAGATTTATTTCATCGAAAACGTACCCGGTCAACTTGCGGCAGAAGTTCAGTTTCTTACCCATGATCGACCGCAGCCACAGGATTCCATGAAGAATCTACACATAACTTGGCAACTGGATCCGGAAGAACCCATGGTTCTGGTCAAGGTATGTATTCGTTAAGTAAATGTATGCCCTCAGAAACCTCTGCCGAATTGACGCACAAGCAGTAAGAAACATGACAGAGTACCGTGCAGTATATAATCGCACGAATTAATGTGACTGTAATTGGTAAATATATTAAGAAATTCAGTTTGAATGTACAGCAGACTTGGCCCGCTTTGCTTTTTAAGGTGCCCGTCCGCTTCCGTCCGCTTTTTCCGCACACGTCCGCTTTCCGCTTCCGCTGCCGTTTTACAAAAAATCTTTTCCGTTTCCCGTTCCGCTTTCCGCTTGGAAAGCTAAAAATTTTCCTAGGGGGAGTATTGCCTACTTTTTCAAGCGGTCCCATTTTAGCCCGCTTCCCGCCCGCTTATGCCGTTTCTGAGTCCCGTCCGCTCTCCGTCCGTCTTTTATCCGTCCCGCTTTTTCCCGTCACCCGCTTTTGACGGAAAGCGGGAAAAAAGCGGGAAAAAAGCGGACGGGCTAGATCAGGCCATCAAAAAGACGGGCCAAGTCTGCTGTACAGAGTACTGTAGAATGTGGATTTGGCATTTGCACTATAGCATACGTACATACAACCTCAGCGGGAACTGAAGCGATTACTAAGAAGATTTTTCTACGGAATATCGACAAAGTAGTGAAAGTACTGCAAAATTTATGCTTGCAGCTACACTTGCACTGCATACAATATGCGGAAGGCATACTGTATGCAGTGTTGCATTTAATTCTTGTAATAGCAAAAGTTTCTGTGCCATTTCGAATAAGCTTAAATAATTGACTACTTTTTTTAGACATACATTCTGGATGGAGTCCAAGCGGAGGTTCGGTATCAACAGAAAAGATAGCCATATCTGTAGTTTGTTCAAAAAATAGAGGTTCAGTTGGATATGACGAAGTTGGAGTACAAATCACAGGTCTATTGAGCGGTCTCCCGCTAAAATTTGTCAACATGCATTAATTAACCTATACTTGTATCTGATCCTCATACATAGCGATTAAAAACATTATGACGAATCCCGAGAGCAGACCTACATTCTGCACCGCTATGGCAGCCATATCCTTGGCGCCACTTTTCAGCTCTGGCATCTGCAAAATACCCAATGACTGCTCAAACAAGAAAACGGGTATATTGCTCTGCGGGATACTGACGAGGCATGAGATTCGTACCAGGTCGGCCAAAGCAACATATAGAAACATTCCGGCAGCAATCACGAAAATCCAGAGCCTGGCTTCCTCGTTTTCGGCAATGGGGATTCCCACGAAGAAACCGGCCAGCGCAAAGACGGAGGTCATAAAATTGAGAGCCATGGCCTTTCGGAAGGACATGCCAGTTGACAGCAGAATTGCAAAATCACCTGACAATTAAGAAAACAGGAAAATAATGGTAACGGCAACTCCCTCTAATCCATATCGACTTACCAAGCCAGCAAAAGTATGGCGGCAGAGATACAATAATAGAAACAGTATACCGGCAACAAACGTTTTCGTTTTGAACTGCTTGTTTTAGAGTCACTTATCGAGTACAGTTTCAGTGTCCGTAGTTATAACAAAATAATTTTTCTTCTTTAAAAAAACTACGGGGGAAAAATTTGAGTCGGACCCCAGACAAACACGAATTCAAGTCGAGCCACAAGCAACTTTTTTTTTGGCAAACCGTCTCAGCTTTGGAGTCAATAAATCGGACAGAAGTTTCTTTAAATTGTCTATCTGTCGAAAGTAGGGTTGGAATCAAGTCGCAAAAAAACGAATTTGAATTGAATTTGATTTGATTTGATTTGAATTTGAAATGAACTTGAAATTTGATTTTGATTTGAATTTGAAATTTTGAAAATTCATCGGTATTTCGTTGGGTCATGACAAATTTTTTACGAAAGCTTCATCTTTTACTGAGATCA
>JBBQQG010000094.1:0-7627 GCA_038216175.1 Saccharimonadales bacterium (SeqCode) | reverse complement strand
TCATTTTTGAAATAACTTCAAGGAGCGACAGCGCGTGACTGGTAAATGATCAAATTGCAGTTTTTTATGTATTAGATAGGAGTCTTAATTGTCATTGAGAAAGCCAATTGGCACATGGGCCGAAGCGTTCGTTGATGGGGAGAATTTTCCCTTGTCCTGATAACGATGATGTTTTATTCGCGTGCTAACTGGATGGTTTGACGGACGAGACTTTTATTCAAAGTCATCGCACGCCTCGAGTACACTTTTAAATCCAAAACGGCTAAAACTGTTTGGCAGACAATTCATTAGATTTGCTTGCATGGTTCGCATTTTTTAAAAACAAGTCACAGTGACAGGGAGATTTTCGGTTTTGCCCACTGCCGGCAGCAAGCTACAAAGTTTCAACAATACCCGCCAATTGATTGATTGATTGTTGAATAAAACATGATTTTCAGATTTACCAAAACCCCTCTCATTTCTTCTTGGTGACTTCAACCGGCCAGAAAACGTTGTCGTTGGTGCGCAATAACCTTCTCAACACGTGAAAACTTTGAAATGGACTTTTCTTTCTGGCCCTTTGTTTTTATTTGTCATTATCTCGAGCACTTTGTCGAAACACGGTTCGTCTGGCATATTTCCCGGTACTCTCTTGCCTTATTCAAAACTTTAATCGTGTGAAATAAAAAATGTCTAGGATATGTTGAGCCATCGAAATGCAGAAGCTAACTGATATTGTGATGTTCCAGTTTTGAAAAATTTCAGTCGAAACAGTTTCCAAAAATAAGGTTTACACCCGGTATAATAGGGATTATTATGTTTTAAAAAAAGGTAAAATTAACGTTCGCAGATTTCATCTTTGGATTTTACTGGAGATCTGAAGACAAGGGTCAAATGATTGTTTTTGAAAATTCTCAATTATCGGACTATCAGCCCAAACTTCTCTTGATTGATTAATCGATGGGGCATTCGGTTGATTCATAGCATTCATTATTGATTGATCTTGAGTTATCGATCATTTTACTGACCTCTTTGCAGGTGCAGGAATGATTTCGGGCATGCATATGAACAACGGACCCCCGCCACCGGGCTTCCCCGGCTACTCTCCGCAACAGCTGCAGCCGGGTCAGTCTCCCTTTGACGGTTCCAGTGGTGGCGGTCCTCCTCCCGGTCCGCAGATCCAGATCCGTGCCAGTGCCCCCAATACGATCCAGTATTATCCCAACCCGAATCGGCCGCCAGCCCCGCCTAAACAGGCCCGACCCCCACCCAACCTTGACTTCCTTCAGCCCTGGACCTCGTCCGGTGGCGGCGGCGTCGGCGGTGGGCCTCCTCCCACCTCTCCCCTCAACAGGGGTCCACCCATGATGCATCAGGGCCCGCCGGGTGGAATGGCATTCATGCATCAACAGGGACCTCAGAGTCAGCAGCAGCCGATGTATGGCGGACCCAACGGGGGCTTCCCCCCACCGGACATGGGTCCTGGTGGCGCTCCCTATGGACCTGGTCCGGGATCACATCATCATACGCAGATGATGATGGGCGATGGCGGTGGTGGACCCAACACCAATCCCTCATATCTGGTATGTATTTCATCAAAACTCCATTATTCTCTTTGACTAGTTTTCTTGAATCGGGTTCTTGAATGAGGTTGGGTTGGTGTTTTAGGCGTTTCAGGAGCAGCTGTATGCCAGCAATACGTTGGCTTCCAACCAGCGTGGCAATCAGGTGTTGAACCAAAGTCAAACGATATCTTCGAGTGCGCAGCTTCTTCTTCCTCAGCAGCAGACTGCAGTGACAGCAGTCGACTGATTGGTTGATGCGAGTGGCAGCTTCTTCATTTCCTGTAGTTTGGCTTCCTCGCCCGCCTTCGGTCGCGGTCTTCGTTCGACAGTTGACAATTACGGATATTCGTGCCAAGAGAATACATTTTTTTATCCATAAGATTAAGCATAAGTTATCGGTTCATGCCCTTCTCGCTTTGCCTGTATCTCGATCAGTTCTCTTTCTTTCTCGGTCTTCGAACGATTTTCTGTTATTGTTTAACATTTTTGACAACTCTGTTATGCCTACGGGGTTTGTCGTTATGGCCCTATACTGTATTTGTTGTCTGAATTATTTAAATTTACATGATAGGTTCTCGGTGTTGCTAAATCCAAGCCGTAAACCCTTTTTAGACATATTCTAAAAATTGCTTTTGGACGTTTTTAACGACTGGCATCCATGACTGAATCATCCTCTCTTGTCGTTTGAGACACATCTTCGTTAAATAATATTCATAATGGCCCATATCCTCATATCCATGTCTGTGTAATCTATTCAACTCTATATCATCCATGACATTCGCAATGTATTGCAATGGTCACACGTTGGCGCACCGTGTAATTTATAAGGTCCCAGTATTGCCTGGGCGGACATCTGTTAATGAATCTATAAATGGCATACTTTCTTGACATATCATTGCGCAGAATTATTATATACAACAATGAAGCACATGGGCATTCACTGATATTACCGGGCGACGGGTTACTTTTTCGAAACGTGTAAAACCAGCATGGCTCTTCCATGTAAAAATCGCGATAGAAGCGTTAAATGAATTATTTGTGCGCTGTCCAACTGCTAAATAGTTATAGTAGATAGAACATTCAGAGTCAGATTCCTTCGGAAACAGAAAAAAGTCCCTAATACCCGGATCTTACCAAAATACTCAAATTACTCAAATATCCTATCACCTCGTTAAAGTTCGAACGGGAGATACAGTATTCAAAATGTATTATTGACAAGTGGTCACTTGGAAAGTTGTTGATAGCGCCTTGTCGGCAGATGATTCGTCGCAAATGGCCGCCCTTTCAACTATTCTTTCAACTTTAAAAACATGTGAATTTAACAGTGTGTCAAGATCAGGATGTGAATATTCAAAGAATAAAAAGGCTATTTGAAGATTTTTCCAAATTGTGACAATTGTATTTTAAAAGCGCGTTAGTGCTTTCTGTTTCACCTGGACACATGGGTATTCGCAGTTTTGTCATTGTTATGGATCTTCGAGGAGTACGTACTGTATAAAGTCATAATTTTGTATTAAATGGACATCGGTGCTTCACTGGGCAAAATTTGCAAATAGGGTCAAGTGGTAGTTGTTTCATGACGTTTGTATATGTGTTGTTAGCTGTAGTTTGCAGTAGGCCTTAGGGACATCATTCCTGTAGGTATTGGCAGCATAAGTTATTGCTTAAAGCATTAAAACCCGTACGATCTTGGCCGTAGTTGCGAGCCGCCCAATTGTGTGCACAACGATTGTTGATCAACATTTTACTCGTAATGACCGGACATGCTGCACTTCTTTATTACCTGGTTCGAAATTCAAATAACAAGCACAGGGGCGTTAGACTCCCTCCACTAGCATGAACAATAACACGGTCGTTAGTTAGTATAATAATAAAAGCAGGGCGGAACTCCAAAGTAAGTAAGGCTTGCGTTTACTGTCACTGTTTATATTCCACTGTCAAGAATTGTGCAAACCACAATTAAGTGGGACTTTGTTTAGTCCTTGCAGTCACATCTGCCCTAGCTGTGTTCCTAGCCCGAGGTACATGTAGTTGGTATTATTGTGTATTCAAAAATCATAGCGAACAAAACGTGTTGATTATATACTTATCCTATTCCCACACCATGGATGCCTGGACGCTCCCACGCCATCGCAACGGTGGAGTAATTGGACATATCCGAATCGGGAAGCTCATTGTCAGCTACGGTAAACTGAAAACCCCCGTCATGATTATGAGAGACTAGATAGATTAACTGTTCAATTGTATGCTGTCGTATACCGTAGGTTTACTATTGGGCTGCTGCAGATACGTCAAACCTCAAGCGCCTGTGACGCCCGCGCCACCATACTGGGATCCTATGGGTGGTATATAATATAATCAGAATAGCATCCTTTATTTAATCATATTATTTATGTCCATCAATGATATACCGGGTGAGAGGTTACTTTCCGGACTACTCTTTGAACCGGCACAGTTCCAGCACGCAATAGTCAAACTTAAATATTTTTTTTTAGTTGTAGCCCCTAATTGTCCCTGATAGAAAATTATTTTGACTTGGGATTTAAATATCCTGCGACAGAAGTTATGCCGTAAAAACGGGAAGCTCCATTTACCAGCCAATATCCCCAACGTGGAAGGGTCTAGAAACCCATAATCGACGAAATTTGTCGATTTTGAATTTAAAATCAGCTCAAAACCTCATTGTCCTCTTAGTGATAAATTTTCAAGGCGGTGACGTGAGCGGATTCAAAGAAAAATGGACCTAACTATACTAAATTGTCAGGGATGTCCCTCGTTTGATGTGGAAACACTAGGTTCCTTCAGGCGCTGTACGGATCCTGTGGCCGTTGTATTGGATTAATATCCTCGTTTTGAAGCGGAAAGGACGTGCGAATTCAAATCGGAAAGCAGATTTGGAGTGTACTCGAGTCCTTGATTGCTATTTCGGTTCGACTGTGAAACATCCCCGATCACCAAAATCCCATTTCTGACCGAATGTCTGATAAATAATTTTTTCATCCCGAATTCGCATTGCATATGCCCTCACAATATTTTAAAAGATTACCAGTTCAAAATTGATCATAACAGTCTCAGCAGTTATCATTCGTGACACCAATCGGCTGTGTGCCAATTTTTAATCATGTTGTACTTTTGGGATTTTCCAATTTTCATGTAATGGGCCAGGATACTGCAGGCTTCGACCGATAGACGAAAAACTGCCCGAATGACCCAGTTTCTGGAATATTTCGATAATGTTTTTTAAAATAGATGAAATTGCCCATCTTTTTAGTTTAATCAAAGCAAAGTTGGTTAAACCGTACATTCACAGTCATCGTCCAAACTCAGTCCGGAAAGTAACCCCTCACCCGGTATGGATGGACGACATGAACGGTGCCAATGGAGAAGGAATAGCATCGTCGACTGGCCAGTAAGTTTTGATCCTCTTTACTTTTTGTCCAGGTGAAGTTCCGCTACCGACGTCCGGTGAGTGCCCAGCCATGACACACCCTCAACTGGTCGGGACCGGCTCCACCCCATTCCCTATACCCAAACAATACGTAAGCTTGCGATAATTATAATAACTTACCCAAATGCAATAGCATATATGTAGCAGTGCGCCATTATCCATGTGTGGACGTGCGAATTTATATAGCGAACAATGAAATTTTAGCTGCTTATAACACTGACTTGCCGCGTTTTGCTCTCTATCTTAGACAAAGTGTTGGAAAACCAAATTGGCCGATTCCATTTGCTACGTATCCAAGGATCTCGACTGCTTCGACGTGCTGCGTGCCAATTTGCTCATTCCATCCAAGCGTGAAACAGTCTGCTGCCCGGGAGCCTGCGCGGTAAATGACACACACGTATTTAAAATAACATGTGACACATTTGTCAGACCACAGGGCTAAACTTGGAGTCATTTCATTATAATAACAAGCCATTAATCCCTAAGAGTCTTCAGTGTCTGTATCTAGATTTTGGAACCGATCCCGGTAATTCATAGTGTAATTTTAATATATTAATATTAAATTGTTTTCGATTTTAATATTGATATTAGAATATTAAAATTGCAGCCAAAAACCTGGAATATTAAATTAAAATATTAATTTAAATTGCCGCGGTAGAAAATATTAAATATTAAAGTAAAATATAAAAAATACAAATATTAAAATATTTTGATATCATTAAAACATTTCAATAAAAAGAATTATCGAAAAAAATGTTTATTCACTGTATAAAAAATCGATGGATTGATTGATTGTCTCTGATTTTTTATGAATCTCTCATTTGCTGGTTGTCAGAACTGTGGATTAATCAATCAATCAGCCGGTTAATTGCATGAGAGTTCAGTTGAGCGGAATTAAAACAACAGGAACACGACGCTGATTTATTAGCCGACAGTACTGGGGAGAAAGAAAACCAATTTTTCAACGATGGAAGACTTAGTATCTGTCGTCAGGGAGAAAAATAGTCTCAGTGCTGAGGAGAAAAATACCCCTATTGTTGAGGGAGAAAAAATTAAGTTTAGTCTCATTTTCTGATGGTCAAAACATTATCAATGCCGATGAAAATAATTATCTTCTTGTTGAGGGAGAAACATAGTGTCCGTGTTAAGGAAAAATTTAAATCTTGTCTTGGATTAATCAGTTATTTAATTTGTTGACTGTTGCTAAATAACGAACTATTTTATTAAAATTAATATTAAAATATTAAAATATACGACACAAAAAACATGTTAATATATTTAATATTTTAATATGTCCTACAAACAACATAATATTAAAAAAGATATTAAATTAAAATAGAAACATAGTTAATTATTAATATTAAATATTTCAATACGTCGATAACTGAATATTAAAATAACATTAGTAATTCATCCAAAACTTGAAGAAACGCTATCGCCTTACCGCACTATAACCAAACAGAATGTATCATTAATTTGAGTTTCATTGATAGTGGATCTACGAACATGCCTTGATATCCGGCCAAGAAAACGCAGTCATTGGAACGGGGGCACTCTTTGTTGGCACCCTTGGCAAGTACTATCAAGCCGTCGACGCAGAGGGTCAAACATTGATAGCTGCTACCGGGACCGGGGTCGGGGCCGTGACCGTGGCCAAGGCTCCGGGTCTTTATCCCATCATGCGAGCCGGCTGCGTGCTGGAACGTCCCATTGACGCCTCAGCTGCACCACCGGCAAACGGGCCACCTGGCCCTCCTGGTTCACTGCGACCGCATTCCTGTCCGGTTTTGTCCCGGCCGGGCGCCAAGCCAGCCAGCACGCCAGCCTGCGTCCAGCGCCTGTATGGGGTCAACCCGCCAGTCGCGGGGGCCGCCCAGCCCGTTACCAGTGACACTGAGCCGCAGACCCTCTGTACCGTGCACTGCTGCGAAGGCAACCTGTGCAACGGCATCAGCGGCCAGTCCATGGCTCGGCCCGGCGGCGACACGTCGCTCCAGTGGAATCCGGATGTGGGTCGTGGAATCGGAAACTCTCTCAGAGTCCATTATGCCTCTATGTTACTATTACCAGCCCTTCTTCTCGATTATCTGAACTAGATTGCTCCGTAATCTTATTATTAGTTGGGTTATACTATCAACTGTGGCAGTTGCTTGGTTGATGCAATAATCCTGGCACCTATATATGCTATTCTGTATATTGTTATTATGGAATTTTACAACCAAAAACATCGATAGTGAACCATTCTAATAATACAGAGGAATGGGCATTCTTATGCGGACACTTTGTTTCTGCTAGGTCGCAAGCAATCAATTTAACCTGAACTTCCAGTGAATGAGAGAAATGAAATAGCATCATTTAATAGCATTTTGGATCTATCATCAATTTTGCATAATTCAATGGGGTTGCCCGTGGGCGATACCTTTTATAATGAGCGAGGGTATAAACATTCAATAAGAATCCTCAAACTCAGCCTTTTTCCATGTTGAAGGAAATGTTCTTGAACAGCACTGGTCAGTGGCCAGCTGGTATTTATGGAAGTGGTCAGTTGGTATTTATTGAGGACATCCAATCATTTTTCCTAATTGAGCTGACGATTCTGTTATATGTAAAGTCAATGAATTCAGTTAATTTAGTA
>JBBQQG010000093.1:0-2968 GCA_038216175.1 Saccharimonadales bacterium (SeqCode) | reverse complement strand
CTGCAGCCCTTCAAACTTATTGTGCGGGTTGGCGTTGAGGTCGCCGGCGTCGAAAATGGCGCCGACGACGTGGAAACTCGACCAGACGTTCGGACCCGCGTTCACCACGAAGATGCGGATCGGCTCCCCGACCTTCACCGCGATCGGGTGCTCGACGTATTGATTGGCGCAGCCGTTGAACGCGACGTAGTCCATCGGCCCGTTCGACAGCATCATCTTGGCGAAGTCGGGCGTCATCACGCCGTCCGTCCCAGGCGATGCGGGTGCGCTCCTCGGTAACGCGCACATGCCACCAGCCGCGCAGAGGCTCACAGACCAGGAAGAGGTTGCCTACCTTGCCCCGCACGTACTCGTGGTCCTCCCGCGCCGGCCGCCGGTATCGGCAGCACCACGCGCGATGCATCACAGTATCGTCAGAAGGCAACCCCTAGCGTCCTCGACCCGTACCGATCCGCAGCACCCCGGAGAATGAGGCCGACGCAGTGTCGCCGACGGGGTACCGCGTGACAACAACGCCCTGTGGGACCACAACCATCGGAACCACCGCCGTGCGCTGCCTCGGTGCAGGCCTGGTCCGCGCGTAATCCTGCGGTGGTCGTCAGCCCGCTGTGGCGTCGTGCGCCCCCGGCCAGGCGATCGTCAGCAGGAACGCGCTCTCTTCCAGCGCCTCGACGTCATGGGGAACGTCGCGCTCCAGGCTCGCCAGCCGCCCCGCCGGCAAGTCCACGATCTCCCCCGGCGTGTGCAGGCGCACGCAGCCCGCGAGGGTCTGGACGCTGATCTGCCCCGCCACCTGATGCCGCTCCAGCCGCCCGCCCGCCCGCAGGGCGATCAGCACGACGCGGAGATGGGGCTCCTTCACCAGTGTCTTCGCATTGTGGCCGCGCTGCCAGGCGTGCTCCCCGTGCAACCGCGCCGTCTCGCCCACGAGGTCGAAGACGAGCACCGGGGCGGCCAGCCGTTGCGGCGCGCGCTCGTCGGTCCCGGTCGTCTCGCCAGCGGGATGCCCTGGGGATGGCGGGTGTTGCGAACTGGGATGGCGATCGGCACCCATGGTGGCCTCCTCGACTTTCAATGACGCGTACCTGCGGCGCGACACCATTCGCGGCGTCTCAGATCTCCGCCCTGCGCCCGTAGAACATCGTGTCCTCGCGCGAGCCGCCCTGGCCGTCGCCGCTGGTGCGGTACTCGGCGACCAGTTCGATCGCGCGCAGATACTTCACCATCTTGTACCCTAGCTGGGTCTCCACCCGCAAGGGCAGGGGTGCCCCGTGGACCAGCGGCAGCAGCAGGTCGAGCACCTCGTAGAACGGGCGGCGCGGTTTGCCGCCGTAAGTGAACTGATCCAGGCCATAGGAGGTGAACTTGACGTACCGCGCCTCGGGCGATGGTTCGCAGCGCGCCAGGATCTCGGCCACGCTCACCCCGCGCCATTTGCCAACGTCCGACCAGCCCTGTACGCAGACATGCTCCGTGGTCTGCACCTGATCGGGCAGCGCGCGCAACTCCTCCAGTGAGAGGCTAAGCGGGTACGCCACTAGAGCGGTTTGCGTCAGTTGTGTCCGCCTTCGTGTTTCGTCCCAACGGGACTTCCGGATGGTAGCCTGGGGTTTTGAACCCCGGGCAAAGAGACGAGCCCGGTCACTTCATGTGCAAACCGCTGTAGCCCGCCCACTTCCAGACGCCAGCCCGGAACCCGTCGTCAGCCAGCGCGCTGAACTTGGGGCTCTCCACGCCCTGCGGCGGCGCGCCGTTGACCCAGAGATAGGGGGAAATGGCAGACTCCTGGTAGTGCTGCCCCGAGGTCAGGTGATGCAGCGCGAGCGACCGGAGGGGCGCTTCAATGCGGTCGAGGGCGATCTGCACCCGGCGTTTGTGGCGGAGCGAGTACCACGAAGACGACGCTGGACTTCACCTGGCAGCGCAAGGACGGCACTGGGCCGCTAGCGCTCCGTTCCGCGCGCGTTCCAGGCGGGCGCGTCGCTCGCCGGAAACGACTCCTGCGAGGCCTCGTCCACGACATCGAACGGCTCCGGCAGCGGTGTCCGCCCCGCATCGTCCCCGCAGGCGCGCGGCGGATCGGCCGCCTCCGATTGTTGCGGCGAGTCCACCGTGCCACCGCTCGCCTGTCCACGACGACGTGTCGGTCGCGCTCCTGTCATGGCGTCATCGCCTTCTGCTGCTGAAATTGATCCAGGCAGCGGCCCGTCAGGCGGCGGGTACTCGCGGCCGGTTAGCAGCCAAATTATCCACAAGAACAGCACCTACAGTTCAACGGATGCGCTGCCTCATGTGCTCCTTGCGCGGCACGATCCCCGCTCAAGCAAGTGCCGAGCCACCAACATGGTGATCCTACTCCAACAGACGCTCGGCGGGGGGCAGCTCGGGCGCGGGGGCGTCGGCCCAGGGCAGCAGTTCGGCGGGCACCAGTGGGACGGGCGAGCGCGTGACGGTGAGCTGGCCGGCCTCGCCGCCATCGCGGGCGACAACGAAGTTGACCGCCAACGCCGGGTCGAGCGCGGGATGGTCGGCGCGCTGGTGGGCGCCGCGGCTCTCGCGCCGCGCGATGGCACCGCGCAGCGTCGCCTCCGCCGTCACGAGGGCGGCACGCAGATCAAGCGCGAGCGCGAGGTCCTGGAAGCCCTCGGCGCTGGGGCGCACGTCCACGTCGGCAGCTACCGCGCGCAGCTCGGCGACCCGCTCCAGCCCCCGCCGCAGCCGCTGCTCCGTGCGCACGACGCCGCAGCACGCCCAGAGCGTGTCGCGCAGCGCCCGCTGGAGCGGTCGCTCCAGCGCGTCACCTTCGCGCAGCAGGCCGTCGAGGTCGTCGTGGGCCTGGCGAATGGCGGCCTGCGCGCGGACCCGGGTCTCGCCGGCCCGCGAGTAGGCGGCGGCGGCCTCGCCGGGCGCGCTTGCCGAAGACGACGATCTCGGCCAGGGAGTTGCCGCCGAGTCGATTGGCGCCGTG
>JBBQQG010000092.1:0-3821 GCA_038216175.1 Saccharimonadales bacterium (SeqCode) | reverse complement strand
CCTCCCTCCCCCCCCCCCCCCCCTACAGTGCTCTGTATGTCTGCGGTGCCGGGGTCGCGCTCGCGCACAGTGGCATTTAATAGAATAATTAGACGCGGCCTCGCGCCATCACCATGGCAACTTCGCGGACGACCGGGACGATTTTTGATGGGTTGTTATTATCACGGGCCATGCAGTCTCTCTTTTGCAATTTCTACCCATTATACCACAACTTGCAGAGCAATTTAATTGACATTGTAATTTAGTCATTAACTGTAATTTATGACGGTCGTTTAATTGTCAAAGGTTTTTCATAGTTATAAGCCAGATGATCCATGCATTACTAAACTATTAGTACTGTTAATTCAATTTGAAGTTACAGTAAGTGCAATCAGTGATAAATTAAATTATTCATAAGTAATAGCATATATTAAATTGTCAGGCTCTTGTAGCTTTTCCATTACTACGACCTGTAATGAAAATTAGGTGAACAATGCAATTAACTAATGAATTTAATCAGTTGTAACTTATGCCAATCGCTTAATTGTAAAAGATTTGTACTAGTTATAAACCAGATAATCCATGCATTACTGAACTTTAGCACTATTAGTACAGTTCACAGCTACAGTATTTGTAGTTAATAATAAAGTGAGCTAACTATAAGTAATGGTCCATATTTCATTGTCAAGCTTTTGCAACTTGTACCTACTACTTCGACGTGCAGTAAAAATTAAGTTTACATTGTAATTAATATTAAATTATATTAATTGTAGCTAATGCCAGTCGTTAAATTGCCGAACGTTCTTTAATAGCCATAAACCGGATGATGCATGCATTACTAAATTATTTACAGTATTGCTACAGCTTGCAACTACTGTAAGTCTCAATAGTAATAAATTGAATAAACTGTAAATAACAACATATACTTGTTAAGTTTTTTGTTGCATTAGCAAGCTATTTGCACTGTCTATAATTCATAAATCATGATTCAGTTAAAAATAGTAATGGTAATTACGTTAAATGTAATTGCAATCACAGTATTTTGTCAAATTTTTCAATGCAGTTAGATGCCACTACAATAGCTTGACCTGTATTATAAAATCACACTTTTTTTCTATCGTGGTAGGATTGTAGGAGTAGGGCGGAACTACTTTGCACGGCATCTGGTGCATGCTTGCATTGCGGAATTTTGCACATAGGCCGGGGCAACTTCCGTTGTGCGCGGTAGGTTGAATGTGCACACTCTGCTGGGGATGTTAATTCCAAATATCGTTCCATTCCATTTCGTTCCATTCCAATGGAATGGAATTCCACCGTTCCAATCAGAGTCGGCTGGAATGGAACGTGGAATGAACCGGTTGAACTTGGAATGAACTGGTTGAACAAGGACTGAACGCTGAATGAACCTGGTGAACTACAGTTCATTCCGTTCATTCAATGTTCATTTCAGTGGATTCCAACATTCCATTCCATTCCGTTCCATTCCAATTCCATTCCAACTGAGGTCTGTCGGGTCGAATTAACATCCCTACACTCTGCAGCTCACCGACCTACTTTTCTATCCGCGTACAGGCTGGAACGGGATTCCAACTCAAACCGTCCTGCTTCCCTATTATGCTGCATTTATCGATTAAAACGATTAAACATTTCGTAATATAAGTAGCCTTACATTTAACGTTAAACTTACCTACACTTAATTTACTATATTACTATTGCAACAAGCAAATTTAATAGACATAAAAATTGTACTATACTGTAAATACACTGTATAATAAAAAATATTGTTATCTACATGCATGTTTTCTACAGATATTGTGCATAAAACATGCAGAGAAATCACAGTTTTTTTTATCAAATCCGTAAAAGCTCAGCTCAGTTTCCTGATTTGTACATGATTACAAATTCACTAGCTTGCAATAATGTAACATTACTATAAACGCATAGTAGCATAATAACTTACCAGTGCGACTGGAGGAAACTCCGGAGATGAAGCTGCTTACTTGCAGTCATTGCGTGTAAGTTTAGCGATGTAGGCATGAAAAAAAAAACTATTACAATTCCTCCCTACAACTCCTTGTAATCCGCGGGCTGGTTCCAGGTACTGATACCAGACTACCGGTAATGATAAGAAATCTTTGCAAACAATAGTACAAAATTGCAAGGATCAAAATAAAATATTGCAGTCAATAAAATGTGTATATGATTTCAGGGTCAAAATTGATCGACCAAAGACTATAACGAGACGAAAAAGTGCGCGCCGGTGTTGGGCAAAAAGTGTGCAACTGTATAACAACCAAGCATCAAAGGGGGTACCAGAAGAAAAAACACACGCGCCGACACGAGTGATGCAGTCAACGGACGTGCGCAATGTCAACTGGGTGGTCTGCCTATTAAAAGCCATTAGGGACCATAAACATATTACGTAAGGCGGAGAGGGGGAGGGAGGGGGTCAACGGAATCTTACTTGCATTGTTAAGCGTCCAGTTGATTGATTGATTTTGTCTTACATGGGGAAGGGGGAGTCAGAAAAACTGGATTTTTGTCTTACGTAATATGTTTATGGTCCTTTAAGGCGTTAACTGTGCGTATCAGCGGTCTATCATGCGTAATTGCGTATTACTGTACAAGGATTGGCACCCAATTCCGGACAGCGTGTTGAAATTGTTCGTCTCAAAAAAAAAAAACAAACGGGCGGATATTTGAGATGGAATTTTTCGCGTTTTCGGATATTCAAACTTGGAAAACTACCTTTCTTGGTTTCTGAATTTATATATAATTAGTCCCGTTCGATTAAGGCCAGTGTGGGCTGAATCAGATCAGAAATGAAGAAGCAGGCATAAAAAATGTCCGGAATTGGGAGTCAAAACACGCTGTCCGGAAATTGGTTCCAATCCTTGTACTGTGCCGGCACTGTAGCATAGGGAAGATAAACATATTACGTAATGAAAGAGGGAGGCCTTTGGCCGTTTGTTTACGCTAATCTTATAGGCTCCAGTTGATTGATTGATTATTGATTACGATGGGGGTCTCAAAAATCTAGTTTTTCTAATTACGTGATATGTTTATCTTCCCATATCCGCTGCATTTTGCCGACACATACTTCGTACACATAGAATCTAGGCACGAGGTACGGTACATAAAGGGGTCAGTTGAGCGAAAGTGCTGAAAAAGAGTTCTTCTCGAATTTCCACATCTTTGGGTAATAATATATTCAATGTAGTTTTGTGCATTTTTTGGTGCCATTGAGAGCCGATAAAAACGTTAATGTGAATTTCAAAAAATAGACAACAACTCAAAATAATAAAATAAAATTTCGTTCCTCTTTTTGTTCTTTGAAATTCAGATTTATGGGTTTATCTACTCTCAGCCACATTATAATATCCCAAAAACTCCGGTTAATTCATTTACATCAAAGATGTTGAAGTTCGGGAGAAAAAAAACTTGCTGTCGGCCTTCTTTTTTACCACCACGTTATATCGTATCGTATAGTCACCCGGCACGTCGTTATATTTGCGTGCAGGACGGAAATAATACTTACGGGGATTAAAATTTGAGTACGGCCACCTGAAAAAAACGATTATATACTGTAATGCGGCCAAGAGCATCTTTTTTGCAAGCCATTTCGGAGTTGTTTATTGTCAATACATCGAAACATAAATTCCACTGAATAACCCGATTGTTAAACCAAGTGAGGTTCAAAATTTGAATTTGTAAAAATTTTGTTTTTAAACATGTTTTTTTTAATTTCTCCCGTTTTAAAAAAAATTCAGACATCAAAACTCGGCTCAGTTTTTTCTATCAGCTACTGTAGTTTAGATGAATTATAGCCTGTATTAATATAT
>JBBQQG010000091.1:0-4050 GCA_038216175.1 Saccharimonadales bacterium (SeqCode) | reverse complement strand
CGAGGTAGAGTCAGTGAGGATTATCAGCAAATTTGTTTGATACAGGCGAAACAACCGAGTCAACATTAATGCACGGTAAACATTTGCGGGCAGCAAAGAAGGAAGGTGCAGAAACTTAATTTCAGATTTAGAAAACGGTTTAGGAATTTATCATTTATATTTATAATTTCTTTTTTGAATGTAAAAAATATTAATTAAATACAATTGTAAAAGCGCTAAAATATCTAATTAGGGGAAAGGAAACTGGAATCGCGATTTTAAAAAAAAAACCTGAACCCACCTTGGTGCGCTTGGCGGGTGGTTCTCGCACCGGTGATTGATCATCACCATTCGGTACGACGGAGCTGCTCTTGGCCCGACCCCTGGGCGCACTTTTTTCCTTCCGTTCCGCGTTGCTACGCTTGCGACCCTTCTTGACGACAGCGGCGGCGGCGGCGGCGGTGGCGGCGTTAACGACCGCACCTGGGCCTTCATGCGGCACCGTCGACGATATCATTTCCATATTATGATGGTGGTTGTGCGATGCCGCCGCCAGGCCATTTTGCTTGGGTGGCCGACCAGCCTTCGCTCGAACCGGCGGCGGCGGCGGCGCCAGCGTCAGCGGTTGGGTGGAGGGTTCCACGGGAGATGCCGGCGGTAAGGTGGGTTTTCCGTTACTGGACTTTGGCTGCTTCACCGAGAGCTTCACCTTCAGGCCGGACGAGGAATCGGTGAGGCCGATCGTTCGGCCGATGCCGGGGAACAACCCGTTCACCGCCGGTGGCAATCCATTCGGGGATGAAACAGGTGGCGCCACCGTCGCAAAGTTTTCCACCGAGTTATTTTCCGCCGTAGTGGAGCTGTCGGTGCTATAGTCGACGAGTGGGCCGCCGCCGCCGTTCAGGGAACCCATCTTCGCGGGGGACGAGGGTTGGCTGCGACTGAAGGGGAAGCCACCGAGGCCCGGGATTGAGGCCGCCACGGCGGTCGTGACTCCGGATCCGAGGGAGGAGAGTGGGCCACCGGTGACATTCAGCGTGGATCCGTTGTTATTTGAGGTTGCTCCCATTCCTAGTGGGTTGTTGATGCTGCTGCTGGCTGGGAGAGACGGGGCTCCCGTGCCGTTTGTGGCTGCTCCTGCTGCTGCTGCTGTTGATATCCCAACAGGACCTTCTTTCATGTTGTTGATCCAAGACCCGCGTCGTCGCGCCGCCGCCGCCACGCTCCGTTCCTGGGCGCGGTCGTCGTTGTCGGGCTGGTAGTGGTGCTCCTGCTGGCGATGGCGGAGTGCTCCAGGGAGAATTATTTTCGATGCGGGTGTGTGGGATTTTCCGGTGTAATTTTCTCCTTCTTTTTTTTCACATCACCATATCAAGGAACGTCTGCAATGAACAAAGGAAGAAACATTAAATAAAAATACGAGGACAGTATTTACGAATAGTCATCCTAACATGAATCCCGGTGCAATTTGACGGCATTTATTAAACTTCTACAACATTTTTAATATTTTCAGGTTTAATCATAATTTTAAAAAAATGTTATTTAAAATGAATTCCAGTGCAATTTGCCGGTGATTATATGTAGTTACAGAAGTTCATTTTTCACGTCATATTTCTTTGCGATATAAATAATAAAAAAATATAAAGAATATCTAAGCTTTAGATATCAAATAAAAAAAATGTTTTATGTGAGAAAATAATTAAATGATTTTACCTAAAATTTCATGTCATTTTAATGCTGTTTTTTAAAAAGCTTTTTTTAATTACTGTGTGAACGCGCTTCTGGCCATTGAGGCCACACTGCCGGGCGTCTTTATAATTTAGCGCAAGCCAGCCTATTTTCGGCCAGGAAAACCGGATCAATAGACAGAAAGCAACCCTCCCATCAAAGCTACCACCACACCACGACCATACGCAAGCATGCATGCATGCAGCGGGCGCATTAGCGAGGAACAGTTTGAAACTCGAAAAAATCGATAAAAACCGCAGTCTATCCAGTGTACACTGGAGCGCAGTAAACACAGCCACTGTAACTGCTACCGCTGCGTACTGTGAGCTCTAGTGGGAGTGAAACAAGGCTGTTGGGGCCTCCATCGAACCACTGCCATGTACGGTACGAGTACTCTAAAAGGTCCCTCGCAAGGTATCATCAAATCATTGTCAGTCAATTAAAACGCGCCACTGCGCACTAAAGAACGCAAATCGTCATGAAAATCGTGACGAAACGAGAGGAATAGCTTCTACAGAATGACGAAACGAACGATAACGAAACCAAAAAAATAATATTTTTAACGAAACGACTTTTGACAAGGCCAATTTTCGAAAAAATAATGACGAAGCGAACGAAATCGATGGGTTTTTTATGTGACTAAACTTTTTTCATGTACTCCCCCTTTTGAAACAAGTTTTTGAACCTCAAATTTCAATGAAGAAACGAACGATGACGAATAAGTGGCCAAAAATTGAATGACGAAACGAACGATAACGATTTTTATGAACAAATAATTTTAACGAAACGAGACGAAATTTTCGTTAACGAATCGTTCGTTCGTCACTGACGAACGATTTGCGTTCCTTACTGCGCACCCGACCAATCCATTCTGGATGCATCAGCCCAGCAACTTCTGGCGAAGATTGAAGTAATGCGACTTGACTGTAATGGCTTAGAGTAAAAGCCAATCAAAAGTTTACTGGGATGATATTAGTAAAAAAATGTATTTTTATTAATTTTTGAACTATATAGCTAGCTATATATATAGCGAGCTGTATTTTTGCGTGGGGACCTTCACGCAGGCTGCTGTTAAACGTAAGTCGCAGGTCTCGATCATGAATTATTAATATGACCCACATGAATTGTTTTCCCATGGCTTGTGTTAAGTTCCCTTTGTTGTATTAAAAAAATTTGCATATAAGTTTATCTGTCGAAATCCGGCACAATACAATTAATGAAAGTGAAGTACAATTCGGAAAAATATCATGTCAGTATTAATCAAATTTAATGTCGTTAATAATGTAGAACTCCGCATAGTAACATAAACTGAACATCAATATTATAGCATTATACTAATGACAGTATTAAACACAATATATATAATATTATATCGTTTAATATTATTCTTTTATATAATTTGAATAAAGACTCGATCATATCCCTCCTCACGATGGGCAATGACCGGCGCGGTGAATAATAAAGTAAAATATCCAATTTCAGCCGGGGTCTCTTCTTTGTGTATTATTGTTATTACAAGCGTGTCTGTAAAAGTGGAGAGAAGAGGAAAACGGTTGTGAATTTGTCTTTCAAAGCGATCAGCGGTTTCTGGGACGGGCTCATGCAGCCTAGAGTCGCCGCGGCCGGCCATGGCTGCTGAGCGCGGCAAAATGAGCGCCCTCGCCCCAGCAGTGTCTACTGGCTGCTCATCCGCCACTCAGACACAACCGTGCCGAATTCAAGTGGAGATTTTCGGCGATAATCGTCGAGCCACACATGCGCACTTGGGCGCCACAAGCCGGCCAGCAGCAGCCCCTTTGGTTGGCCCGATACACGTTCATTTCCAATCGGCGCAAGAACGGGACATTTAATGCGGACCAGATAGATAAAACGAGTTTCCGGTCAAGACCGCCATGCATATATATGTACGAGGGTAAAAATGAAAGCCGGGACACCGTCAAAAAAGTGATGAAAGTCGGGACACAAGCAAACTTTTCTTCCAAACAATTCTGTCTTCGGCATCATTAAATCGGGCTTAAATTCCTTTAAAAACTCCGATAATCAAAACCGAGCCAAGTTTTAAATCTGAATTTAGAAAAACAAAAAACGGTCTGAAAAAAAAGTAAAGCGGAATGCCTTCCCTTTTTTATTTTTCTAAATTCAGATTTTATTCTTCGCTCGATTTTAACATCTGGTCTTTTTAAAGGAATTTAAGCCCAATTTAATGATACCAATGACAGAATTGTTTGGAAAAAAGTTTGCTTGTGTCCCGACTTTCATTACTTTTTGACGGTGTCCCGGCTTTAATTTTTACCCTCGTATATATAATCGTATCAAGAGCCATGTGTGGCCGCGGGTCTGCAG
>JBBQQG010000090.1:0-2136 GCA_038216175.1 Saccharimonadales bacterium (SeqCode) | reverse complement strand
GGGTGAGCTCTTCCAGTTCTTTGACAGCCTCTTTTAAGGAAAAAGTTCCGAAGGCCTGGTTTATTCTTGAAACTATTGAATTTCCGATTTGGGCTTTGACCAGTTCTCTTTTCATTTTATATCCTTTTTATTTGAATTAGTTTTTTACTAATTGTTTTTTAAAGACCAAGTATTTTTTATAAACTGTGATATTTTTAGCATAATTAAAGATATTTGTCAATAGGAATTAATATTGACAAATGTTAAAATTAATGCTTAAATAAGCCTACTATAAAAAAATTATCGCTCTTTAAAAAACGAAAAATTTCTTTTTTTAATATATTTTTAGAATCAAGACCTGAAAATTTATTGATTAATTAGGCATAAAAATCAAAGGAGGCAAGGCTAATGCTATTAGAGAAAGAGGAATTAAATAAAAATAAAAAAATCTGGTTTTGGGTATCGTATTTTATTGCGCTTGTTTCAATAATTTTTAGCATAGGCTATGCTACCGGCAGGAATCGCAAACTCAAAGAAGTCAAACAAGAGCTGTTTATTATTTTTGATCATCGTTTCATTTCTTCGGTTGCTACCGGAGTCAATAGCGCCTTGGAATATGCTAAACCACTGTTAACTGAAAAAGAGCTGGCATATTTCAAAAATGGGCTAAAAGAATCAAACGAAAAACTCAAGAAAGAAGTAATTATCTTGCCCTATGCAACACAACCCTACAACAGCCATTTGGCTTTTATCCATGAACTCTCGACTGTTATTGAAGACAAGCTCAAGCCGGATGAAAAAACGCAAAACGGTTATTCTTCTCCAAATCAAGAGAAAATTGAAAAATCGGCTACTTATCAAAAATTTACAGCAATAAAAAATATAGTATTTGACCTGTATCGAATTCGAGATTTTTTTCTCGATCATCAGCAGTTTAGTTATATAGACCCAATGGTTGAAGCTTTAATTGAATTGGGAAAAAAGCAAAAAGTAATTGGAAAGCTACGTGTATCAATGGATGTTCCATCTTATGATGAAAAGCAATCCTTGATAGAAGGATTAAACGGATTAATAGAAAAGGAAAAAAGAAAATTGATGCTAAAAAAAGCAATCTAACTAGTTTTAATTTTTTTCAAAGTAATTAATTTTAAAGAGAGATTAAAATTAAAACCGCCATTGGCTAGTCCGTTTATTGGACTAAAGCTATGGCGGTTATTTTTTTTGATTTTCTTTTTTGGGTTGATCGAAAATCCGACGCTTAATTGAAGAACGGCTAGGTTTATTAATTTGATAAATTTTCAAGCGACTTCTTTCTTATGTTATTTATTTTTATTGGGAACAAATTTCCTTTTCTTTTAACAAGTTGTTTTTAATTATTCTGAATTCATTTTCCCATTTTCTGGCGCCACCAAAATCAAAGCGCTTATCAATTGCTTTGATAATGGCGTCATGTCCTTCAGAAACAGAAGTTTCACCAAGAAGGCGCACCAGACAAAGCGCTTCCTCATCAGTTTCGCTTTTTAGGATTGCCTCGACTATTGTTTTGTGAAAAGGGCGTTTTTGGGGAAATTCTTTAATTTCTTTCATTTTTCCTCCTTTTGATTGCTGGATTAATTTTTGGTCAAGGAATTTTAGTCTAGGTATTCCTAACCACTATTAGTTTCTTTTTGAGCATAACTTGAGGCAGGGAAGTCTTTATTGTTCGGGAATTTTTAAGAGTTTTTTGGTGAACAATTTAATTTTTAAATAATATAGGACTTCGTATTTAAAACATAAAATTTAAATGTGTAAGTCCTGTGATGTTTTAATAATAATAAAATTAAATAAAAAAATCAAGTAGTGTTTTTTTATCTTAGGACTTACGCGTTTGGCTTTTTTTCTTTAAATATTCATTTTTCTCGTTGCGGAACTCGCTAAAGCTCAATAAGTCTAGCTTCAAAAAATAAATATTTAAAGAAAAAAAGCCAAACGCGTAAGTCCTATATCTTTTAAAATTTTTGATTATATCGGCTATTATGATTGAAAAGGCGATAGACACTATTGACACTAGATCGCAAATAAAAAACCACCCATCACTTATGATGAATGGTTTTGAAATGTAAGTGCCCAAGGAGGGAATCGAACCCTCACTCTGTTGCCAAAACGGGATTTTGAGTC
>JBBQQG010000089.1:0-1504 GCA_038216175.1 Saccharimonadales bacterium (SeqCode) | reverse complement strand
ATTATCTTTGGTGCCATTCCCGGACTAGAAGCCCAAACTCGAATGATTTTTAACCGCCGTTTGGGATTTCAAGTTACTCCCAAAGGCAATCAGGCATCAATAGAGAAAGCAAATTGGGATCAAAAGTAAAGAATTGTTAAGGGTGTTGACAAAAGGATAAATATTTGTTAAATCTATTAAATTATGTTATAATAAAAATACTTAAAAAATGAAACATTAGAGATGCTTTTCAGAAAGAAAGAAAGTAAAATCAAATTATTCTTTTTTAATCAAACTAGCTACTTTTTAGTCGGCTTAGTTTTGTTGGCCTTAATTTCATACCCTTTATCAAAAAAAATTTTTCAAAACTATCAATTAAATAATGAAGTTAAAAACTTGAATGAAGAAATTAAAAAAATGGAAAGTCATAACCAGGAATTGAAAAATTTGATTGGCTATCTTGATTCAAAAAGTTTTACCGAAGAAGAGGCGCGTCTTAGTCTGAATTTAAAAAAAAGTGGGGAGGAAGTTGTAGTTATAAAAAATAACAACGAAGAAGCAAAAGATCTGCCAGCTGTCACCGCACAAACAAAATATGCCTTAACTCCTGGTAAAAAAGAACCATTGCCAAGGCGTTGGTGGAATTATTTTTTTAATAGATCGGTTTTTTAAACTATTATTTTATGCCGAGCGTGGATGGAATAAAAAAAATATACAAAGATGATCTTCCAAAATCGAGGAAGATAGTTTTAGAGACGATAGAAAGATATACGCCTGAACTCGAAAAATCAAAAGTTATAGTGGTAAAAAATAAAAATACCACCACTATGGCCGTTCCAAAAACAGAAATTGTCAAAGCAGAAGTTGGGCCGGATGAAAAAAGACTGGAAGCTCCTATAGTTGATAAAAAAGCGTCTATCATTGAAGTTAGACCAATAGAAGAAACACCAGCAGTCCCGGAAATAAAAAAAATAAGCGACGAAAGTCGTAAAAAATGGTTAGCTGATATGGACGGAGTTTTTAACGAAAAGGTCCAAGCAGAAAAAGTTGAAGTGGCTAATGTGAAAAAGATTAAAATTTTGAAACCGGAACCTGAAGTTTTGAAAAAAATTGTCATAAAACCATCAATACAAGACATACCTAAAAATGATACGACTAAAAAGATGTCTTCGTTCGGTCCGCTAGAAAGTGAAAAGCTAAAAAAATGGCAAATTGACGCCAAGAAGATTTTTCAAAGCAAACCCAAGGCAAGCGTACCAGATTTTTTAGAAGACGAGATTTTGGAACTTAAGCAAAAGAAAGCTAAATTGCGAACGAACGGAACCGGCCAAGATGAACCGTCGGATTTTATTCACACTCCCGTGATTGCCGGCAGCCCCTTTTTTACTTTTGTAAAAAAACTTTTTGATAGAGAACAAGCCTTTGTTTTTGAAACGGCCACAAAGCCAAAATTGGAAGCAAAGCCCCCAAGACTCAGGACTAGACTAGAAACGGAAGAAAGCAAGAAGAAGGTAGCAGAAAAGGA
>JBBQQG010000088.1:0-4001 GCA_038216175.1 Saccharimonadales bacterium (SeqCode) | reverse complement strand
AGTATAAATTTGTGTTGATAGAACGTACTTGTGAAGCCAGCACAAAAAACGTATCAATGGGTAAATTTTGCGCCAGTTTAGCGGTGCTTTTTTCGGACAAAAAGATGCTTCCCGAAGTGCTGACAAATGCGGCGCCAGAAGTGTTTCCGGTGCATATTTTTTTATTAGGGCAACGTGCGCATATGTGTTATACATAGAAAGAATAACTGCTATATCCGCCTGCCCATGCAGTTAATAATATCCCGGATTTCATATTAATTAAATGGAATAATAGCAAATCCCGAACCGCTTAAATTTCAGTCAATAAATTTCAGAGTTCGTGCTTGAATGGTTGCTTGTCCGAATGCGTCGAATCGAGCATACGATATCGACGTTTACTATTCGGACACGCACACTGCCCCCACTCACATACGTATGGTAGCGCCTGTTTCTGTTAGATGAAACCTTGTGCAGCATGACTAATTTTTTAATCGCCCAGATTTCGGGGAATGGACCATACTCTGTACGCCTTTCTGAGAAATACTGGAACAAGAATTTGTGGATTTCTGAGAATCTGTGGATTTGTACATTGTCTTGTTTAATGTAACAAAGTAAAGTTTAAAAATTAAAGTAATGTCTGCCGTTGCAAAACGTCGATCAGGTTTGTGTTTAACCCCTCGCCCTTGATTAGTTATGTCAGCACAACTTGCTAGATACATATATTAGTGTACAGACCTGCAAACGCGCCTGATTCTGGCTAAGTTCCTGCTGCGACAGATTCAAGGCCTGCAACAACTGCGTCCGAATATCAATGTCCAAATTACTGAACAGCGCCGCGGTCTGGCCATTCTGCAGATCGAAACCACCCTGCTGGGCCTGATCCAAAGCTTGCTGGGCCAACGTGCGGGTCTGCTCATCCATCGCATTTGGCGTCGTGGACAGATTCAACGCCTGCACCAATGGCTGTTGGGTCGCCGCCGCAATCGGTGGAACAGGGCGTAGATTCGCCGTCATTGATTGGAGATTATTGGTGCGATTGTGTGTCTGGCCGAGGCCGAGCGCCTGCCGCAGTTACGACCGGATTTGACCGTGCAGAGACTCGCGGGGTCGGGTTCCCGGGCGGTTTCCTGGTTGTATGGGGGCGTTAAAGGTGGCTGTGTCAAGGAGAGCAAAAGAATCAACGGGTAGAAATGGAACCGGGTGAATTTCACCGTTAAAGGCGGGGATGGCGGGCTCAGTGGCGGGGGAAAATACGATAAATGTGGGTCTTCGAGAGACAATGGATGTTTAGGAAGAGGGAAATACGACGAAGTCGTACAGGAGAAGTTAAAGTGCTACTGACAATGGATGGCGAATGGATTCAACTGTAGCACAGGTCGTGATCGACAAGCAGTGTGGGTCTATGTATCTCTCCCGGACACATTCATAGTATGCATAGAGACGACGCAGCGACGAGCCAACGACTGACCACGGGAATGGTCACGTAAAATATCTGTTTTTTTTACAACAAATATAGTTAATATAGGCACAAATCGTTTCAAAGAATGAATTGTTTAGTTTTTCGAAGTAGAGATATTAGAGAAAGGTAGATTCCAATCTTTTGAACTCAAGCTACCACTCAAAGTATGAGGATATTAATTTAAGGGGCACAAGCAATATTTTTCCGCCGATAATTTTTATTTTTGGTATAATTCAATCGATCACTAGGTACTCTAAATGACCTTATAGTTAAAATAAGATAAGATTAAAATTTGACTTAAAAATCACGTGTACGCATTTTTTAAGCCTGTTTTCATATTTCTGTAAATCCAGTTTCGCTTAATTTGCACTGTGTGGGGACTCAGTGCCGTTTATGGGCGATTTAATGATACCAAAGCAAGAATTATCTGCGAAAAGAATTTGCCTGTGGCCCTACTTTCATTCCGTTTTTTCGGTGGTCCGACTTAAATTTTACCCTTTTATGATCGACCCGTTTAAAGACCAAAAGGATATCTGCCTGCAATCTGTGCCTGTACACTGTAAATAAATGTGAGACAAATGCATAATTCCAAGCGACACCATTTTATTCCCTTACTTTGACCTTACATACAGTAAAACACTTTTCCACTTGTTCGCTGGCGGTAGAGCCAGTCAATCCATCAGTACATGACAGGCACAGTACATTATTGTAGTTATCCAATAGACACACACAAAAGAAATTCAGTGAGAGTTCAGTCTTCATGATCTACGTAGTGGATAGTTGAGACCATCTCGGTAGCGAAAACGGAAGCAAAGAACAATGAAATATGGAAAAAATTAAAATTCCAATAACGTACGGAACCTCGATCGTGAGTCATGACACGCGGCACGAGTGAGAAAATCACAGAGCTAATTCAGTACCAGAGCGTTTCCGTGTCCGGATTCCGGTAGTCACACTTCACCGCGATAGCTCCATCATCGCCGACCACAGCGTCCGCGCATCCACCCGTCGCTTGCAGCCCACTGTCCACCAGGTACATATACCCGGACGGGCTGTGTCCCGAACAAAACTCCGGCGACTCCGAGTCCCACACCATGCCCCTAAAGTTCGCCGGCAGTCGGTCGCAACCGCCTAAATCGGGTGTGTGCCCACTGCGGTATTACGCCGGCGTGTACTGCCACGTCACGTAGGGCGTAAAGTCCCGGAAGCCATTCTGCACCGACTGGGTTCCCAAGAAGGCCACCACTCCGCCCTCTTTTTTATCGAAAACCAGAAAGTTACCATCGGGCGTGGGACTGGCCAGGCTGCCGATGCAGACCCGGCCGACAGGGACCTGCTCCAGGGAACGGGTCACGGTGCGACCAGAGACCCGTTTTGAGGTTCCGGCGCACGGCGTGGATGACGAGTTGGTGGTTGTTGGTGTGATATTGTCGGCGTCGTCAGGGTAAAGGAGCGGTGACCGAGCATGGGTGATCGTGACCAGTCCCAGGGTCAGTAATAAGGCAAAATGTAAGTACGCCATTTCTCCCCGCTCGGAAATCATGTGTAGGATGTGAAGGATACTGTGAGAACTATCTCATTGAATTGTAATGTGCGAATGCGAAATAAAACCTCGTTGTGATTGCACGCAGCCCGTTTACGATATAACTTAGTGGCTAAAATACCGTTCATCTTGCCGTTGCTAACGTTAGCGATTGACTGTGATAGCCGGTTGATTTGATCAGAACCTGGATAATTATCTGTTGCAAGTGCTCGGTTTAAGGCCACGTGCAATATTGTACCGTACTGTATAGTGCATCCAGTATTTAATGTACCGGTAGGGGAAGATCAACATATTACTGTACATGAGCAGACTGTGGTGGGGGCCGGCCTATCGCTTGTCCTACGTTGTAAAGTCCAGAGTCAACCTACGCAAGGCGCGGCCGGTTGTATAACCTTTTTTCTTGTCTACGTGTTTATCTTCCCTAGAGCCGCGAGCTGATCAGTGTATGTACAAGCAGCTGTATCTATTTATTGACAGAGCCGAGCCGTTTTTGCCCATATTCATTGACATTTTTTTGTTTAATTGTCGCAAACTCTTCCGGTTTCGAACCGAACTTTCAATCCGAACTTTACAGTTACAATCGATTAAGAAGAAAGGCAAACATTTGCACAATTAGGAAAAGTTAATCTTGCAAGACTAAAACGTAAATATTCAATCAAGGGCGTCAAACTACCCCATCTCCACAAAACCCGATTTTTCGGATGGTTACTTTGAATTGGATTATTTGAGTGTTTAGAGTTTGAAAACTGAACTTCCAATTTTAATGATTTGCAAATGTTGAGCTAAATTAGCTCCGTTGCTTGAATCCGTTAGGGCCAAATCGATTCCGAAATACCTGAGGTCCTGAAGTATGCGTAAAACAACAGAGTCCATCAATGGGGGTAAAAACGGCTGCGTCAATTACTAGGTCCTCGTACGGCTGTTGTACTGTACTGCCTGATGATTATCAAACCCAACTTTGAAACTCATTGTTCTGACAAAAGTTAGCGGACGTACCTGGGCGATTAAACCAATGCTTTT
>JBBQQG010000087.1:0-2733 GCA_038216175.1 Saccharimonadales bacterium (SeqCode) | reverse complement strand
TCCGGATTACAGGACGGACGCGATGTTCGCTCAATCAATTGATTGATTGATTGATTGACTGACTGATCGATCGATAGATCGACTAATTGATTGATTGATTGAATGATCAGTTCGATTTAGAAGTTGATTGATTGATTGAATGATCAGTTCAATTGAGAAGTTGATTGATTGATTGAATGACAATTTGGCTATTGATTGATTGATTGTCAAAGACTGGTCTCCATGCTGACGACCCGCTGTTTGGTGTGGCCAGCTAATTTCGTGGGACTCGGCAGCACTTGATCCTGCTGATGGGACGTGGACGCAGCGGCGGCGGCTGTGGCGACCGCCAGATTCTTCTCAAACTCATACAGCTGGCCCATGAAATTGAGATTGGGCGAGATCACAGGGCGTTTATCCTTGACGAGCTTGTACGCGTCGTCCATGGACAAATTGAGGAGCTTCATGACGTAGGCCACGACGATGGTGGCGCTGCGCGACACCCCCGCCTGACAGTGGACCAACACGTTGGCGTTCGATCCGCGGGCCAGATCTGCCAAAAAAAATCACAATATTTTCGAAAAAAATTCTTCGCAGTGAAGTGGTCGAGTCTCAAGGCGTTGCGGTTCAACAACACAAAACGGAAAAAACCTCAACGTTAATCGTTAGTGCCACGGTAATTGATGGGAAACCACAATTTTACAATCAGATTGTTATAGGTGAACGGTTAATTACATTAGCCGATTGCATCTACCGAGAAATCACGCGTATCATGCCCTGTGCCGCCGACTTAACAGCCGCGAGTCATCAAAGAAGAAAAACCAAAAGAATGCAATATAGGGGACGCCACCGGTAAAACCCGCCCCCTGAGTTAGAAACTCGCATTCTGAACAGTATCTCAATGCCAACTCAAAGGGCGGGGTTTGACAGGTGGCGCCCTCCTATATTGCATTCTTTTGGTTTATCTTCTTTGGCAAGCCATCGTGTCAACCGAACAGGATTTCGGAGCCAAGAAAATTGGCTTTTTGTAAAAACAAATTAAAATATCCATTGGGTGTGGTAGAAAAGGTTGTCTATATCGATATGCCGTTAATGGGGGTTTGATCGAATATAATTAACATTTAATAAATAGAAGGGTGTGGGGATTAGCATTTATAACAGTACTGTACTGTACCGACAAATGTAATTTTCAGGTAATTATTGTAATGTATTCAACGGGCCAAAACGTTGGCACTCCTCGTGCAGATCTTGGTACAACACGCACTTAAGGCTGAATGGCTGGCTAATAGAATGCATAATTTTAGTGAATCAGCGCAGGATTCCATAAATAATTTTTACTGCTATTTTAGCAGGTGAATCAAAATCAAAGTAACTTGCCATACACCGTACATCAGACTTGCCCCATTTTCATGGAATGGAAAAAATGGGCCCATCTTTCATTTTCTAATGGAAATGGAAATGGTAATGGGTGGGACGGGCTCAAAATGGGGAAAAAATGGGTGGGAATTTTCACCAGCAAAGCACTGCAAATGGGCCCATTGCTTATGGAAATGGGTCATGGATGGGACGGCAGCGCCTAATAATTAAAATGGGGGAAATGGAAATGGTAATGGGTGGGACATTGTGGAATTCATGGGAAATGGAATGGGCCGAAAATCTGGAAATGGGGCAAGTCTACTGTACATGTACCTTACGCATGGCAATTCGCAATATGCATAGCGATAACCAGTTTTTTTTAATATTTATAATAAATTTAGGATTCTTATACAATATACATACTGGTAATAATATAATAAAAAAAAACAGACGAAGCCGTACAGTTAAATATTTATTTTTACATTTATTTTTAAATATTTTATATATTTAATTTAAAGTCACAAAATGTTTTTTGCAATTGACCTGTTCACAATTTTATTAATTTATCAAGTTATTTAAAAAAAATAATTACAAACTCACCGATAAAATGGAAAGCCTCCTGGAAAGACTTCATTAAATCCTGCTGGGCACTGTCATTAGCCTGGATCCGGCGGTACTCGATGCCCGGCTCGTTATCGAAGAGGTTCGGCGCGTGGGACGTCACATTGAGGATGTATTTGATATTGAGGTTGGCCAGCCGGGTCCGGTCCGCCGCATCACGCTCATTCCCCAGATACAGGTACGGCAGCACCTGCGACGCCTCCACTCGCTCCAAGTCCACATCCCCGCTGGTCGGCGAGTTGAGCAGCAGCCGACTTCCGGCACCCGACATCGCCGGTTGACTCTTCATGCTGGCCTGTCCGTCACATAGGTCCGGAAATTGCGCATGAAAATCGGCAAATCCACCTAGTAAAATAACAAATATATGTATTTTATTCTTCTACTTATTTATTTATTTATTATATATATAACAGCTAAAATACATAATTGCAGTAAATATTACGCGAAAAAAAACTGTAATATTTATAATACTAATATAGGCAATATATACAATAATATAAAATATTTCATATAAATGTATTTTAAAAGTAGAAAATACATGATAGAATAGTTTTATAATTAAAATAATTTTCACTGTAGAGAACATATGCAAATATATTACATTACAAGATAATATATTAATAATAATATAATAAAGATGCATACAAAAAAAGTGTATTCTGCGTTAATGAGAAATTAATCAAAGTTAGATTTAGATGATTGAATTAAAATTTGAAAAAAAAAAAAAAAAAAAAAAAAAAAATAAAAAAATTATTATAAAAAAAACAAAAAAAAAAG
>JBBQQG010000086.1:0-3550 GCA_038216175.1 Saccharimonadales bacterium (SeqCode) | reverse complement strand
CGTTTTTAGGCCTGTTTTAGGAATCAAACTAGTTTTGATTTCTACAACAGTTTTGCATACACAAACACACTTTTCCTACAAAAAAATGTTTTTTGTCTTTGTGTTTTGTTTTTGTGCGAAGGCCAACTCTGCCCAGCCCTTCAGAGTCTGACGTTTTTATCCATCCACGAAGACGCGCAACTCGCCCACCGCTCTCTTAATAATATTCCTTCATCGCCTGCTCTGTTTAAAAAACTATTGTAGCAGTTATGTACGGCAGAGCGTGGAGATCAACTTGAAAGTCGCCATTTTTTTCGACAATGAAAGACAACAACCCGAAACGCCCTTGAAAAAAGTCAACTTACCGAGTGGTGTTTTGCGATAAAGAGAGAAAGAGAAGAGCGCTTCGGCTGTTCATTGGCGAGACGTTTGCGTATTTTTTATCCATGAAAATTGGTTTTATTCTGTTTTGATTGCTTATTATAAAGCGCGGCGGTATTGAAAAAATTAGAAAAATATAGAATAATAATACAATGGCTGCATTCGAACATTTTATAAACAACGGATTGACATAATAATATTGTAAATAATATCTTTTCAATTTTTCATCTTGAATCACCATATAACATATTGAAAGAGATTAGCTGTTCTCCATTGATGGTCGTACATCGCGCAATTAATTCGTTTTGACAGGGTTAGTTAACGTTTTTAAACATGGCACTTATAGCCGGCCTGTAATGTAGCAATTGCTTGTCATGCGGTCTTTCTTTCTTGTCTTTTTTCTGGCATCGGTCGGATGCTTTTTAACTTTTATGTTTGCCATTGCTATTGCAAGCAAATCATTCCAATCCGTCTTTAATCCATGTTTTATATCATCACATGTATTACTGTTGATGATTGGGCATTTGGTTCTAGCTGTGCGTTAGAAATTCTCTCTACGACAATAGTAATAGTCGGAGACTTGGAGTGGGTCGGAACCGGTTTTTTTTTGGATTGATGCGATTAACGGCCATATATACTATCGGCGGTATTACACCCAACAGCTTAAAATCGAAAAACATGTGCCGACAAAAAAAAAGATGGGTCATCTAGAACTACACTACGATATAATGACTTACTTATTAAAGTTTGATATTGAAGGAATATCAAACTTGAAAAGTTTGATATTAACCGTTTGACATGACCGTTTTTTTATTACAGTAAAAAAAAAACAGAAAAATATTTTTTAAATTATGCGCGCGGTTTTCTTTTTTGAGGATTTCAAGTTAATCTTTTCGCCGCATTCAGTGCCTGCATTTACTGCTTGAACAGCTCAATTCACAGTAAAAATTGAATAATGAGATCACCATTTTAGATCTCCCTTTCATGACCCACAACATGTCTTTCGCTCCCTGATCTCTCTCTCTCTCATACACTCTTCTTCCCCCCAACGCGCAGTGTAGTTATAGTTATAATATTAGTGTGTCAACTCTGGGTAATGTTTGAAGCTGGTTTCCGGCAAAATATCCGCTTGCGCGCTTGGTGTCAAGTGGAGAATGCGCTGCAGTTCACACGTGCAGTGCATGGCAAACGGCGGCGTGTAGTCCGATATATTCTATGGCGACGGCTTATAAAATGACCACAAGTAGTGTAATTTTAATATATTACTATTATATTAATATTAAAATGTTTTGGATTTTAATATTGATATTAAATATTAAATTTAAATGAAAAAAAACGGTACTTTGTCTTCTGTAAAAATATCAATATTATTAATATTAAAATGTTTTGGATTTTAATATTGATATTAAATATTTAATTTAAATGAAAAAAACGGTACTTTGTCTTCTGTAAAAATATCAATATTAGTAATATTAAAATGTTTTGGATTTTAATTTTGATATTAAATATTAAATTTAAATGAAAAAAACGGTACTTTGTCTGCCGTAAAAATATCAATATCAATAATATTAAAATTTTTTGGATTTTAATATTGATATTAAATTTGAATGAAAACGGTCTGTCTGCTGTAAAAATATAAATATTATATTACTATTAAAATGTTTAGGATTTCAATATCGATATGAAATATTAAATTAAAATTCCCAGACGAATATTAAAATAACACTACTTAAGAGTGTTTCCATCATACATTATTATAATGCTACCCCATAACACTGGTACCTACTATAATTACACACAAATACTGTACTCTACATGGTCCATAATTTATCACCCGCATTGTTTTGCCTTGTGTTTTCCAGCTGTGAACCCGACAACCACCACGGATGCCGCCGCCGGTTGCTCCCCGGCCACGGGCGAGGAGGACACCGGCGAGCAGCCGAAGAAGAAGCAGAAAAAGTCCGTGAGATGGTCCAACGTCACGGTGTACCTGTTCCCGCGCCAGCAGGGTTTCACGTGCGTGCCCAGTTCCGGTGGCGTCACACTCGGTAAATACTTTTGCTCATTGCTCTTGATTGCTCGCCAGTAATGTTCACTCTCGCCTAATCAGTCAAATAATCAATCGATGACGGATTTCACACTTTGATTTACCACCAAGTCGCTTCTTGTCTTTTTCATGATCAGTTCCTCTTTTGCATCAGTGCGATATATAATCACGAATCAATCAAGCAATCAAGCGATCAATCAGCCGTATGGTTTAATCACGGTCAATCAATCGATCAAGCAATCAATCAGCGGTATGGTTTAATCACGATAAATCAATCGATCAAGCATCAATCAGAGGTATGGTTTAATCACGATCAATCAATCGATCAAGCACTCAATCAGCGGTATGGTTTAGTCACGATCAATCAATCGATCAACCGATCAATGGGTGGCATGGTTTAATTTAATATACTAGACGCAACAATTTTAGCACAATTTTTTTAGACGGTTTCCCACTTTGATGTTTTTCAACTTTGTTGGGTCTTGCAGGTATGACCAGTGAGCATTCATCGGTGGAAAATTACACCGTTACCGAACACGAAACGGAATGCCGGAAGAGCCGGATGTTGACGTTGCAGCAACTTCGCCAGCCGAGCGGCGAATCTTCCGACGAAGAAATGGATGAGGACGAGGCGGACTCCGAGATGCAAATGGAGGAGGATGAAGAGGAGGAGGGGGAGGAATGCGAAGGCGAGGTGGAAGAAGCCGGTGTGGAAGATGAGGATGGCGAAGAAGAAGACGAGGAGGACGGCGATGAGGATGGGGAAGATGATGAGGGAGAGGGAGAGTCCGAGGAGGACGTGGAAGATGAGGTGAATTCCTTCCCCATTTCCGTGTCCATTCGGCAGCGTCGCAATCTCCTCCGTGAAGCCGGCTGCCAGTTGGACCTCCAGGAACGCGAAGACTGCCAGTTTATTCGCGTGTCGCGGGAAGGTATTACGTAATACATGTATCATTCTAAATAAAATTTATTTGGTTTAACATGATAAATACACCTGCGTCACTGGTTTCCATTCGAAAATGAAAATATGCAAACTTCGATCAGAAAGATGGAACACTGAGTCGGTGTAAAGGGCCCAACTGATACAGAGCTTTTCGTTATATTCTTTGAGCACAGTCCCTGTAATGCGGCCTAAGCATAGTT
>JBBQQG010000085.1:0-1686 GCA_038216175.1 Saccharimonadales bacterium (SeqCode) | reverse complement strand
AATTAAATCTGGAACAGGGTTGGTGGATCAGTTAATGCCCGCAAGCTCTTTTACCTTTGCCCAAACACCATCATCAACGGGTATGCCAAGTGCAAGGTTTTCTTTGCGTGTTCTTAATGAGTTCTCTCCCGGATAATAGATCTCGCCATTTTCTTTCACCGGCACACTGCCTTTAATTTGCGCGATAGTTGCCTCAAGGGTCTTATCAATAAATTCCTGTGTATTGATCTTTAAGGGATTGATAGCAATAAAAACCTGACAACAACTTGCACAACTTCCTTTATCATATTTATCAATGCCGGCTGTGGTTAGTCCACCCGAGAGCAGGCTTGAAATAATATCGAGCAATACAGCAAACCCCGAACCTTTCCAAAATCCAATAGGAAGTACACGCCGTGTTTCTTCAATACTTTCGGGATCATTACTAAGATCACCGTGCTTATCAAAACCACCGGGGTATGGTAGCTTCTCATTTTTTAATCGGGTTACCTGTAGTTTGCCATACGAGTATTGCGACATCGCCATATCTAATACGATATGTCCCTCTTTACGTGGAACAGCCATAATAAAAGGGTTGTTACCAATGCCACCCGATGTAGCACCCCATGCTGGCATACAGGATTCTGTATTGGTCCAGCAGATACCAATAAATCCTTTTTCTGCAGCCTGCCATCCATAAGCACCACCGCGCATCCAGTGAGTAGTATTGTTAAGACTTACCATGCCCAATCCGTTCTGTGCTGCAATTTCGGTTGCCCGATTCATTGCAAATAGGGCATTTAAAATTCCAGGTCCAAGGTTACCGTTGTAGGTTTCCATAGATCCAAAGTTTAGTTCCAGCGTCGGTTCTGCCTTTCCATCGACCCAGCCTTTCCCCAAATAATCGACAAACCGTTCAACACGGTTCAGTCCGTGAGAATACACACCATCTCTGCTTGATTCTGTATGAATCTGGGCACAGATATTCGCTTTTTCTTCGGGCATTCCGGCGTTCAGAAAAGCCTGTTTGATGGTCGACTTCATTTTGTCAAATGGTATTCTGGTCATGGAATGATAATTTATACATGAATATTTTACAGGTAATTACTTCACTTTTCTTTCCGAAACTCCTTCGTTGGTCATTTTTACAGGCTGTATGGTTCCGTCGGGGTTAAAATACATGCGATCGATACAGACCACGCGGTGGTCGCGTCCTTGGTTCGGAATAGGGCGGCGGTGGTAGAAAATATACCAATCGTCGGTTTCCGGAATATTTACGACCGAATGATGTCCTGCTCCCATTGCAATCGATGGATCTGATCTCAAAACAGTATTCAATCTTTTGAACGGACCAAAAGGCGAATCGGCAATGGCGTATTCCACTTTATACGTGTCGTTTGTCCATCCGCCTTCCGACCACATGAGGTAATATTTGCCGTTTCGGATAAACATAAGCGGTCCTTCGACATAACCTTCCGGAGTAATTTCTTGGACTATATTTCCATCAGGATAAGGAACGAGTGCTGTAAAATCGTTGTTGAGTTTAGCGATGTTGCAATGTCCCCAGCCGCCATAAATGATGTAATATTGTCCGTCTTTATCCTGAAATACGAATTGATCGATGGGTTGAGCCTTGTTGTAAAATTCCTGAATTAGCGGTTTCCCCAGGTAATCGCGGAATGGACCTTCAGGTTTTGAGGAAATACC
>JBBQQG010000084.1:0-4526 GCA_038216175.1 Saccharimonadales bacterium (SeqCode) | reverse complement strand
AGCGGGTAGAGGGTGGCTGGTAGTGGGTAGTTGGTAGCCGGTAGTGGTTAATGGATGTAGTGGATACTGGAAAGTGGGTAGTGAATCGTGGGCAGCTGGTAGTGGCTAATAGGTGTCGTGGGTAATGGGTTGTGGGTAGTCGGTAGTGGGTAGCTTTTAATGGGTAGTAGGTAATCTGATCAAATGGCGCAGCCCTGAGGGCTTTCTAAGTCGAGAATGTGGTATGTGCCGAAATTTTTTTTTGGCCACGGTGTGTGTACGTCCTGGCCGTCTCACCACCAAGACGGAATAGCCCAATCGTCAATTCGGTTATGCAGCAGTGTGTGAACAGGGTTCGAAACCTCTTGGATTGGGTTTTCTTTTTCAACCGTTTTCCGCATCTTCGCCAGTAAGGTCTTCACAAAAAACGTTTTTTTCGCTAGTGATTAGAGATTAGGGGGTAGTGTTTGTTGATACTGGGTAGTAGATACTGGGTAGTGGGTAGTGGGTACTGGTTAGCAGGAACATAGTCTCGGGTATGGGTAGTGGATGGTGGACACGGGTGTGTGAATGGTTCGTGCAATTTAAAATAGCGGGAATTTAGCAATGAAATATTTGGTTGCAAGTAATGGTCGGTAAGTCACACTCTATCGGTACCCATCACATCGTAGACATTGAACGGCCGGCAGACGGAAGTCGGAATTAACAGAAAACTTTGTCAAGCTTTAGCGAGCCCCGAAGGGCGAGCCTAATGCTCGTATTATTGAAAACAAATTTTGAATTTCAGTTGAAAGAATAGTCGAGTCAACCATATTCACTCAATATCACTCGGGAATATTGCGAATTTTGTGGTGGCATAACTAAAAAAACTCCAACCACGACTCTCGTAATTGGACTCGTGTAGTTGACGTCATTTGTCGTTTCAGTATTTTGAATTGCCTGATTGGTAACATTCTCGGTGCACTTATGAATGACCAGCGCCGAATTGTTGTCGACCAGTCGTGATCGTTAACGTGTTACTTGACCACATAGATGCAGGTACCCTATTGGGTTTAATCATCTGGTAACTACGTGGTTTGGGGATATGGGTACTGGGTAGCCATGCGTGGGCCACCAACTGGCTCACCTTGAGGAAAATGCCTAATTCACCCGCTTCAGATAAGGCGCACAGGATTAGCATTTTCTCTCTACGAGCGAGTTGTCTTTCTAAACGCAGTGTCATAACCTCTGGCGGCAGGCGGCAGTGCCGCCACTCAGCGACCGTGCTGGATAACTTTGCAGACAGAAGTGTCTAACCCAATCTTCTGAACTGATTTTTTTATTTCCACTTCTAGTCAACATTTCTCCTTCAAATTTTGTCAGCTAATTGCGAAAATGTCCACTTGAACCCTAGATCCCAGACCTAGACCCGTATCTGCCCTCTGTCCTGCACCTTTAATGTTATATTCAGTGCAGTTTAATTTTCAGTATGCTGTGCTGCCCTTATACCCTATATGCCATAGGCCCATAAACTGCACCTGTACCCCAATACCCCTTACATTTTAATCTAAGACCAACGCTTTGCAACTGTACTCTGTGAACAACAGCTATCCTGTACAATGCCACTCACCCTGCGTCCTGAAAAGCTAGCATGTATGCGCTGTGTCACACCTACGTATGACCTGTTTCCTGTAACCTGTGCCTTGATATGTGGACCCCGTCAGCTGCACCTTTTCCTCTATTTCTGGAATCCTGTACTCCGTTCTCTGTGCTATATCTTGCAACCTGTACTTTGTACATTACATCGGGTTTCGCAGGTATCGCGGCCCGCTAACGAATCCCGAACATACCATTTTTTGCAGACAATGGTTCAATATCAAGATACAGTGTGACGCCTCTTGTGTGGCATATGTCAAGACTGGAGGGAAGGTTATCAAATTCAGGATTAATATATTATCACTGCAAAAAAAAGAAAAATATCGAGAATTAACGGGACTGAATTGCATCCCATTAACGACTGCAACGACTGACATTACTGCGCAGCAAGTCAGCTGAAATCGGTAAACAGCTCCGCATATGGGCGTCGGTTGCGCCAATTAGGAAATAGCGAATACAGCCGGATCTGGTTTTCTACCCGGATTTATGATGAGTTGGTAAAAATGAATTGCCAATGAAATCCCGACACAACACAGACATTACTTCTATCCGGAAATAAAAAAAGAAAATCAAACGACCTAAGAAGAGTTGCGTTTACAAAAACCGTCGGGAAAGATTAATAAAGTTGAGATATGTGCTGCGTCGTGTACTTTTTACTTTTACCATATATTCGTACCCTAATTATGTAAGAGTACCATGTAACCATGATCTTGAGATCTGTATTTTGTAACTTGTACGATGTACCTTGTAGTTTATGCCATGTACACACTGCCCTGCCCGAACATTATCCCAATTTACCCAATGCCCTGTGCTTTTTAGCAACTTTGTATTAAGTGCCATCTACCGTTTTCTTTGTATGCTTAATTGTAGCTTGGACGCTGTATATTTGTCTGAAGACCATGTACCCTGTCCCTTCTAAACTTTAAACGGTAAACTGTACATTAAGCCCTTTATCTTGCACTCTGTTCCTAGTTCCGTATTCTGTACCCTGTAGACTCCATATTGTCACCTGTACCTGTCAGCAGAACTTTGTACCCGGTTTTCTTCATTCTCTACCCTGTAAACTATACTCTGCACCCGGCGTCCTGTATAGTTCTCCCGTTCCCAGTCCATTATAATTTGCTCTTTATACTGTATTCGTTGCAGAATGTACTTTTGCATATATATTTGTACCCTTATTATGTATCGATACAGTATAACCTAAAGCCTTCTCACGTAAACGCCTTGATATCGCTTGATGTGCTCTGTTCACGGCAGAATCTACACAAAAAATTGATGAAAACTAACAAAAAATTTGTCTTTTTTATCAATTCACGACGCGATAGGGATGTATACTGTAGGGACCGGGTTCGCAAAGAGCTCCCTGGAACACTGCCCCGGATGTCAGCAGTAGCAGCAGTAGCAACATGGACGGCCCCAACAGCCCATGGTCAGGGATTACTCCGGCGCCTGCCACCGACTGTTAATGTCTGTGCGTCACGCCCCTACCCCTGGCTCGGCTGAGTGTCCTGCTTCTGCGTGTACGTGGCGTGAACAGACCACCCAACACGCGCAACGGATGAGATACCGACTACAGCCATCTACGCCTTAACCGTGCTGCAGTTGTCAAAACAACCGACGAACACGCACGGTACCCAGCGCCACCGATCTTCACACACCTGAGTTTCCCTGTAGCGCACGACATGCCGACACGCTCGACAGCAGCCATAGCTCAACATGTACCTGCCCGACCGCCTCCGGACTTCACACACCCGAGATGCCTCGCAGCAGAAGAGCGCGCCGTTCCCTAGCGGATCCGCCCGGTTACTACCGCAAGACAACCACTTGAGAATTGACGAGTAAGCAGTGATTGTTCTTTTGCCGCTGTGGCCTTTGATGACATACCACGCCCCTTTCTCGATCTGTCAGTTTTCCAAGCTCCGGATATAAGGCGCAGTTATGCCCTGCTGATGAAAGAGAGTTGGTTTATGCTAGTGTGATTTCACTCATCCACACGCCTTTTTGTATATCAAACATTCTGTATCAAAACCACACAAGGTTCGCCGAGTTCCCCAGTCCATTCTTTATATACTGTATCCAATCAATCAATCTCCTATAAAATCCTGCAGTTAACGATATCCATTGGGACAATCCGGTTTATGGGGCTTTCTGACTATACCTTTCTGAGGAGAAGCGGCGTGGCAGTTGCTGAGAACATTCGTGAACTTCTTAAAGTTCTTGGGGCTTATATTTGGTTAAGATACATGGAAGTGCATCAAGTGCGACATCGATTACTTTCAATACGTACGTGAATAGCTCCCGACAAGTTAGCCATGGGAATATCCAGGATTGCTCCACCTTTGGCTGGGTCTACCTTCAAAGACGGCCCTTCATCCCGCAGTCCATCACCACTTTGCAGCTTGCCAGGTCCTAAAATCACAAAGATCACGTGATGTTATGTTCTTTTAAGCTGAATCTAGCATAGAGCTGGCATGAAATTTTTCAGACAGCAAAAAGCGAAGATATCAATGAACCGCAAACCGCGCGGAGCAAAAGTTGCAAGGTCGCCCTGTTCAACTACCGAGGACTCCGCTCTCCGATGTCCGTTCCGCCATGACTCTGTCAGTACTGACTGACGCCTGCACTACAGCTGGCGGCAGAACTCGCTGCGGTTCTTGGTGGTGAAGTTCCTGGTTCGGGTAACTGATTAAGATGGTCGAGATCAGACCGAGCTGGGTGTTTTACCTCCAAGAACCGCAGCGAGTTCAGCCGTCAGCTGTAGTGGTACGAGTGGTTTGTCTGGACGAGTATAGTGTTCGCGCTGGTTCAGCCCTACGCGAGATTCTGTGGATATTTTGGTCTGCATCCACGCGCGGTCGGAGAAAACTTCTCCTGAAGATTACAGAATAGAGAGATTCTCGCACAATCCATAT
>JBBQQG010000083.1:0-13610 GCA_038216175.1 Saccharimonadales bacterium (SeqCode) | reverse complement strand
GAATGAGTTGATTAACTTGATTGTTATAAATTACACGAACGTTAACGTATCCCCTTTTCTTACAGCAAAATATTATTATAATGAACAATTGACCTAGTAATTGATTCGACTTTAATATTAATGTTGAATATCTGCATGCAGATAGATGTCTGCATGCAGATAATCGAGGTTAATTGTGAGGCGAGTATGTCCGATTTCCTTGTACTTACTATTAATACAACTGTCTCTCGTTCTTATTGGATGCAGCGTGCGTGTGCTGTACACTTTCCATGAGCAGCCCCGACTTGACCGCTTGACCACAGTTAAACTTTCACCCTGCTTTGTCATTCATTGTCTTCGTTTTCACTTTGCTGTGTGTTTGGATTAATTTTCGTTCACCGCCCGCCCGCCCGGGGGTTTCTTGGCTTTCTAGCCGCTGTACCCTGTGCGGCACAGCCAAGGACCTTTCAATAAAAACAAAATGGCAAATTCCCCGGTCCGCAACATCTCGTTTTGTATAATACTTACTGTAAATATCGAGCCGCATACAATTAACTGAAATTATTCTTTCAATTCCTGTGAAGTTTTATTTTCTGAATTTAATGCCAGACAATAGGGATGGTCCGTCTACCTTATTTCCGTTTCTTACGATTGTTGATGTGATCTCCCACGGTACAAAGGCATTTAATTAGTTAGAATAGATGCTTCGTGGGTATAAGTGAAAACCAATAACCAATTAGTACATCATCATTATGATGTATAAAATTGATCAGAGCACGGTACACGTGTGGCCAGAGGGTACCAGTAAATGCTGCAGGTATTGTGCTCTGTCTCGTACATGATTGATTGTTTCAAAGGTAAAGCTGAATTCTTCAGACAGTCGACTACTGCATAAAGCTGATGGAGCAATCTTAAACAGCACACACTCTTTGGTTACTGATCCGTATTTACTGTCTTGTATGGCAGTCTGCGCAGACATATTTTCCGGACTGTATGATTCACAGTACCACTACAAAGGTCAAATGTTTACTTCCCGGCAGAAACGCACGAAATCCTTGATGGATGACGACAATGACTACTCGGAAGATCAAACGGAAGACCAAAGGTACGCCACATCGAAGAAGACGCACCACTTGGCACCATACACTTTTGATGAAGACGACTACACCCAAGCCGAGTTAGTCAAGAGCACCAATCACCGCTCGGGTGTCTACGCACTCGACGACGACGATGACTACGATGGCACAGACACGTCCGATCAGCAGTCGAATCGTCACAAGGAGCAAGGCAAGCTTCACAATAAGAAGTCGCACAGATCCCGGCGCGAGCTAACCGGTGCGGAAAACAGCGAAGAACTTGACGATGATGATGACTACACGACCACAAATGAAGAAGTAAAGGGCAAATACAGAGAGATCGATGAGAGTTCACTGGACGACGATGACGACTATGATCACGTCGAGTCGGCGGACCAGATGGAATTCCAGCGCGGACCACCACCACAACGCGGTCCGCCGCCACGCGCACCACCACCCCCAAGTTTTCGAGGTCCCCCACCAGGGAACCGCGGCGGACCTCCCCCGCCACCAGGGCTCCGTGGGGGACCACCAGCTCAGGGATTCCGAGGTCAACCGCCTTTTCCACCCCGTGGAGGTCCTCCGCCAGCAGGATTTCGTGGTGGACCGCCACAGCCACCGCCAGGATTCAGGGGTGGACCGCCACCTCCGCCACCTGGCTTTCGCAACAGTATGAACTTTTATTTTGTCGTTGACCTTGCGCAGTAGATGTTCTCTGAACATGGCTTACTCTTTTTCTTGGTTGGTAGACCCGACTGTGCCTGGGGCCAAGATAATAACCTATCGCCCTTTGCCTTCAGGTGGCCCACCTCCGCCCGGTCATCGACCAATGGGACCACCACCGCCGGGACGACCTCCTCCGCCGCCACCTGGCCAGCCCATGGGACCTCCACCAAGACCCATGGGGCCACCGCCGCGTCCGATGGGTCCACCTCCGCCACCAGGAAGACCTATGGGCCAACCCTTAAGACCGATGGGACCTCCACCACGACCAATGGGCCCACCTTTCCCTGGGAGACCCATGGGTCCACCGCCGAGACCAGTGGGACCACCTCCACCTGGGAGACCCATGGGTCCACCACCGAGACCAATGGGACCACCTCCACCAGGGAGACCCATAGGTCCACCGCCAAGACCAATGGGACCACCTCCACCTGGGCGACCCATGGGACCACCACCACCAATGGGACGACCAATTGGCCCACCGCCAAGACCGATGGGACCGCCTGGGAGACCAATGGGACTTCCACCTCGACCTATGGGTCCACCGGGAAGACCGATGGGACCGCCTCCACCTGGTCGACCTATGGGACCCCCACCCAGACCCATGGGACCACCTGGGAGACCAATGGGACCACCTGGAAGACCCTTGGGACTGCCTGGGAGACCCATGGGTCCACCGCCTCGTCCAATGGGACAACCGGCACGACCCTTAGCGCCGCGTCCATTACCACCACGCACGAGTGGACCATCACGACCCAATAGTTCCCCAGCTCGGCCTCCGGCTCCACCACCACGGCCAGTTGCAGGTATGCCCCCAGCCGCCGGCCCCATTCGGCCCATCGTCCCTCCGACCAAACCGGCTGTGATTCAAACGGCCAAACGTCCGTTAATCACGCCGGTGGAGCAGAAGATTCCAGCCAAGCCGGAACCCGCTGTGCCGATCAGAGCGTTCCCAGTGCAGCCACCGCCACCGCGCAAACCGCCCGTGCCGGTCGACGAGGCCACCATGCTGCGCAACACGCCCTGGTACAACCGTTTGTTTGTCGACTATGACAACTACAAGAGGCTGGGCATCCCACTCAACTTGCCCCGCATGCCGGATCCCAATCTAGTGCCGTAACAACATACACCACCGTGGTATTGCCTCCTTTTATCATTTGAGTTTTTGTTATCTCCTTCGTTTTTGTTCAACTCCAAGGTTTTAAACACTATACTACCGTAAGTTCATTGTAATGTACTTCGCTGAAGCAGTAACCCATGGCATACGCGTTAGATATACCTTGTTTGCCTTACTTGAAATCGATTCAGTAGTGTAAAATGTTGCCCAACAGTCGACAAGTCAACACTTTTCCAGATAGAGCCCCGGGTCAATGGAAGTTTCTTCTCTAATAGGATCTGATATACCGATGGTGGATAATATTTGGTCTCATTATCCCTATAATCCGCTGTGTTGTCAAGTCTTAGGAATGAGTTGGAGGAGGCACGCACTCCCCTTATCTTAACGCACCTTAACCTGCTTAGGCCTGGATGATTCACCCCATTGAGGCTTTCCATCCGTGACTCAGCCCGCGCGTTGTCCACTCGGTCGGGAGGATAAATTCGACCAAGGAAATACATAAAACCTGACGTGGCAGTTGACCCACATATTGACACTTTTTTTTTTCTTCTTATGAACATGAATCCACTTAATCAAATTTTGGTTCACTCACTACGCATACTAGCTGCAAAAGATAAATAAAATGACAATTTGCCAGTAGAATTTCGTGATAGATGGCTCCCTCGATCTAGAATGCTCGAGTTGAACTCGCACGTAATGCGTTACAGTTGGGCACGTTTGATTTTTACAAAATCTTCACGTGCGCCTTCCATAAGCTTTGTTATCAAGTCGACGGCAGAGTCGTTTGAGTACGAGGCTTGACGCCTGGAGCGGCTCTCCCTGTATCTTTTTATCTACGACAGATACAACAAATCTGAAAAGTGCAATCGCTTTCCAGACATCGATTTACCTAGTCGAACGAGAACAAAAAATGCAAAAAATGTAAAACTTTTTTCTTTATTTGTAAACACAAATTCTGAATGACAAAACTTAGTTTTCAAATTACAAAGTCAATTTCTCGAATTTACTTTTTTTTATTTCGTTCCACAAGGTAAATCAATGTCTAGGAAGCGAATGCACTTTTCAGATTTATTGTATCTGTCGTAGATAAAAATATACAGGGAGGGCCGTTCCAGGGCACATTTGCTGGGGGAGGGCCGTTCCAGGCGTCAAGCCTCGTACTGGATTACTACGAGGATCGCATTGGCAGGCCATTTAACAACTGCATTCTACGGTATCTAAGCCCAGCTAAAGGTCCTGAATCTACCAACACTTCATCGATTTCCTCTTGCGATCTCATGTTGATAATTAACGCAGATCATGTCAAAAACCGATGACCGATTGCAAAAACTGAAGAACAAAACATCTTCAAGTTTGCGTCACAGCTCAAGGGTATTCTTTACAAAAAATTACGCTAAACTCGCAGCCTCGAATTGCTATGAAGCATACAGGTATACGGCAAAGGAGGTACGCTGTAACATACAACAGCTACAGTCGGCGTAGAAACTTGCTGAGGGTTTTGGAGGTACGTGCCCTGGCGCGGACCATGTGCAACGTGGGAAAGACCAGGCCAGACCGGACCAAGTGTTTTACCTCCAAAACCCTCAGCAAGTTTCTACGCCAACTGTAGTGGTACTGAGGCGCATTAGGCTGCCACTGTCGCCGGTTGGAAATTTCAGGGTTGTTCGCCGCACGAGATATATTCTAGGGCTCCATGCCTAGGGGTATCAGCTCTTCCGGGCGCCGTGTCAGTCCCGCCGTCTCGACCGCGTGTGCCATTCAGTAGACGGCGACATTGCGTCGATGAGGCGCCCGCTGGGCTTCATTCATGATCTTCCCTGCTTGATCTCGTCCGTCCGTTAGCAGGCAGTTCAGCACCACCACCAGATCGAAGTCGCGCCATGCCAGGTCGCCCCACGAGTCCCAGTATTCGGCTGGAGGCGATGGTGTGATCAGCCGAGAAATGACGCTGGCGTCCGAGGTGAGGAGGACCAATTTCGGCCGGTCTGCATCTGGATTGCTCAGATACCGGGCCGTGAAGGTCTGGATGGCGTGCCGTACGTAATGGTCGGCCATCTGGTTACCCGCTCTCGCACATTCTGGGCGGCGATTAAGCGAAATTTGATTGACACGGTGACCTGGCTGCAAAAGAATGCAAGAACGAAGATATACTACCGTCAAGGTACATAAATACTTTGTGCTTTAGGTCTATCATTAAAATTTCCCCAAAATGGGACGATATCAATGCCGTGACTGGTAAAAGTAGTTGGGTCAATGTCTGTGTTTATGTCTACGTCTATGTCTATGTCTATGTCTGTGTCTGTATGTCTACTGTATGTATTTGTCTTGTGGCTATATCTTTATTTCCATGTCTATGTCTTTTTTTGTATCTAAATCTATGTTTATGTCTGTGGCAATGTCTACATCTATGTCTGTCTCTATGTCTATGTCTATGTCTATGTCTTTGTCTGTATGTCTATGTATATTTCTATGTTTTATGTCTTCATGTCCATGTCCATGTCTTTGTTTCTATGTATATCCATGTTTATGTCTATGGCAATGTCTATGTCTACCTCTATGCTCAGTTTCATGTTCATGTGTACGTCCATGTCTAGGTCCACGATTTAGATTACCAATAAAAGCTTCGAGTTATGCCTGAAGGGTAGTGTTACTCTAAAAAATCAGTTACTAGTTTACCCTGGCAACGATCGATTGATTGATTGATCGTTTATAATGGAGAGTTAAAATCACATAATTATTTAGTGCTACTTCATACTGACACAAAATGCCAAACAACTGTATCGACTGGTTACTTGTGAAACCCACTGCTGTGATTACAGTAGTAAGAAGAAGTACTACGTGAAACTTACAGGCTCTCTCTGAAACACATTCTCATGATCAATCTGCTGAAAGCGATCGTGGTGGTGGGTAATCCGACGTTCACAGCACGCCGTATAATGTGCGACCACGTTAAACTCAGGCCTCGTCTCGGTGACCGGAGACGGTCCGGCCGGCCCCTGTGCCAAACCTGCGAGAAAGCATCCACCATGGCCACCGTTTGGACAGCTTCCTTGAAACGACAAACATCGCCCCTGTAGACTTCCGTGCCATCCTGCTGATGTTCCAGCTGAAAATTTTCCATATCTAAAAAGATGGCCACGTCCTGGGTTCGGACGTAGGGACGAGCTGGAGCACCGCATCGAGGTCTAGAGGGAGTTACCTCCCAGTGGTCATTTACATACTTGGCCTTCTTAGGAGCCATGTCAATATGGATCCGTTATAGCGTCGTTTTTCTACAGCTTGTGTGTGAGCAGCTATGGTAGCCTGCCTGTTTGAGCGGGAAATAGTACAGAGAACTGAGACGTGGACGCGCTGAACAGGTTTTTCATTGCCAGTGTAGCCCGTTTTAGTAGTCTAGGGAAAGTATAGAGCGGGTGCAACGCTCAAGTTGCTGTGGCTGTGAACGTGTCCAAGCAACGGCACGCTTCATATGTCATCAAGGCGAGGGGACGTGGAGCCCCTGAGCCCTTTTAATTTACAGTCAGTGGATTTTAGTGTTCGTCGCTTGCTTCTTGCTTGATTGTCGGGATGCGACGGGTCGATCATACGATGTCGACACTTATTATTCGGACACGCACACGGAAATACAGTTCGGCCACTCACATTCGTGTGGTAGGGCCTGTTCCTATTCGATGAACCGTTTGCAGTATGAATTCTTTTTGGATTGTTCAAATTTCGGGGCATTGAATGCACGCCTTTCTGGGAAGAAGACGATGAAGAATTAGAAAATTTCTGAGAATCTGAGATTTTGCACTCCACTGATGTAATAAAGTAAAGTTTAAAATTAATCAGATGAGTGCCATTGCAAAAAAAGTCGATCAAGTAAGTGTTTAACCCCTCGCTCTTTGATTAATTGTGTCAGCACAACTTGCTAGTGCAATCTTCCCTTCCTCGCCTGAATTGGCGATACTTGTGTTCGCTCATATGCCAGAAATGAAATTATATAAACCTATAATCCTCGAGCGGACTGAATGTGGGGTATTGTGTCCGAGAAAGTGCTTACGATTAGAGTCACACTTGATACGGGGAGCGTCCGGCAATTATTGACAAAGCGTTTTTTTTTCAGTGGCAAACTATTGACATTTTTCATTTCGCCAATAATTTCTCCATTTTTTGAACCGATTTGGTCCCAAATGGTCTCATTCAAGAAAGAAAAACTTGCAGAAGATGCAGCAAACAAGATGTTCACCCCCTGTAAAGGGTTCAAAAAACAATTTTTCGAGATGGGGAATTCAGAGAGAAATTCTGGTGGGTCACATCACAGAGGGCGCCACCTGCCTGATCAGTTCAAGTGTCAATAATTACCGGACAAAAACGCTTTGTGTCAATAATTGCCCGACGCTCCTAGTAAGTGTACGAAGTATTCAGCAAAGGTAAAGCAGCTCGTGCAGTTTCTGCTACACGCTGATGGAAAAATGAAACACTAATTTCTGAATCGGAATGATATATCTTCTGCGGAAGGTTGCAAATTGCTGTTTTTACTTCTGAACAGCTTTGTTTGCAACATTAAAAACAGGGGTTTTCGCATTCTCAAAGAACACATCAGTGTTATTAGTGGGCATGCAATTAAGCATGATCGTCATGGTGGTTGTACGCGAATTGTCCACTGAAACCTTTGCTTTTTCGAACTGAAATTACACACTAAAATACAGCACAGAGAATTTGGCTTTAAAAAAAGTTTTGATGGATTTTTGAAACTATTATAATGCTTCAGTCACGGCATGGCCATTTCTATCGGGTGTGTTGTCGAATTTCTGGCACGACCCGTTTCGCGAGATGCCAGCAGAATTGTTTCCACTGGAACGAATGACAAGGTTTTGATTGGTGCGATTCAGCGAAAAGTCCGACACCCCGTCCATCGTTTCGCCGTCTAAAACAGAAATGCGGACAATCAGTTACTTTTTGACCTGACATGCTTGAAAGGTACCAAACAGTAATAGGCGTACATTTTGAATTTAATTTATCGAATTTAGATTTACATCACTTTAAGCTTGAATATAACACCATTTTTTAGTCGAATCCAACGTTTCCCTGAATATTCATGTGATTCAATATTAAATATACGTAACGCTAACTAGTGTTATTTTAATATTCCTCTGGACGCTTTAATTTAATATTTAATATTGACATTAAAATCGAAAACATTTTAATATTAATATAATATTAATATTTTTACAGCAGAGAAATATCGTTTTAATTTAAATTTGATATTTTAATATCAGTATTAAAATTCAAAGCATTTTAATATTAATATAACATTAATACCTTGAAATTACACTAACGCTTAGCATGTAAGTTGGTTTAATTTCAATTTAACCTGAAACGAAATGCTTCAATTCTGATTTTAATTGTAAATTATATTGCATCAATTTAATTGTGAATTCAGTTTTAGCTGAAGGCAGTCAGTCCATTTTATTGGAAGGACGGTGTCAGAATAAAGAAACCACTTACTATCATCATACGGCTCTTTACAAGCCAGCGTGGCATAGAGGGCATTTCGAAAGCGCCGACTCATCGCGGAGTACAGGAACGGATTCATGGCAGAGTTGAGATAAATGAAGGTTTTCGCGAAGAACAGGTACCACAGATTCAGCCACGGCTTATCGAGGAATGTGTTAACGACAAGCAGGCCACGATACGGCAACCAAGACACCGCAAACAGGCAGACTATGACGATCAGCATTCGGAGGATCTAAAGAAATCAAGGCAACGGATAATGTGAGCTGCTATGCAACTTGGCTAACCAAGCACAAAACATCTACCCACAATTGTTCGTTTAAGTCATGAAAGCTCGCAGCAGGGATATTTCTATTCATTTGCCAATCAAAAAAGTCGGCCGGGACACTTTCTAAATAGCTAAACGCGCGCCCTGCTTCGAGCAAGACGTTTCAGTTATCGGGACTAGTTCGTTGATTGATTATTTGATTTGTCAGAAATGCGGTTTACTTGAACAATAGTGTCATTGTAATCTTTGAGTGAGAATGGTACCAAACTTTATGAGCACCGAGTATTTTGGAGTTTTTCCCCTAATTTATGAATGACTTGGTGATTTTCTACCATGAGGTCCTGATCGCGCCAGACAATCGCGCCGCTCTACGAATAGAGCTGCTTATTGTTCAAGCATCTGGTCTTAGCATCAAGCTGAAGCTTTGTTTTGAGTGGACTGGCTACATTAATCATATAATGCGATTCCTGGTTATTTAAAGGTCATGCCGAAGCTTATTTTTCAGAAAACTCTTCTCCTTCAGAGTCAGTAGTCAGTAATTCGCGCGACGTCTATCCTCCGGCGCTGCATCGTTTTCCGCCTTACATTTCAGACTGCACTCAGCAGACCAGGCCAGGCCAACAATCTCACGAAACCACCCAGATTGGCACATATAGTGAGTTTGGCCGGATAGCTAGAATCTTGCGGGACCGGTACAAATCGCTACTTATTGGTCGCAACACCCGCAACTTTCTTATTTCACTGGATTGAGCATGAGGAGACAAACTGAAACTCCGACGATGTCCCAAATCTCTCATATTAAAATCGACTCTCCAATCGCTTTGCCTCCTATTGGTGTGAATACGTGGAAAGACTGTGCGAGCCGTGCAATGTAGTCGAAGACGCATTGCATGCTCTTTTTGCCTGTCCACTTTATTTCGATGTACCACTTCCCTTTTAAATAGCTGCAAATTGTGACACCTATTTGGAATTACAACTTTTTTTATTACTTGTTTACAAAATCGTCCCGTCTGGTCGGGTACCGAGGAATCTAACCTTTTTATTTTAGCGAATTATTTGAGGAAAATTTTGAATGTTGTTTTTGAAGTTTACAAGGGAATCCGCGTTTTTTATATTCTCTCACTCGATGCAGTGCATGACGCTGCGTCTGTACCCTCAGAGTGCTGATGGGGCATGAAACGACAACAACAACGTATCCTCCTCAACACCCGTGTACGGTATAACACTGGATTTTACCCGGAAAAAAACCATTAATGCTTGAAGACCTGCCAAATTAATAGGTTCTGGATTTCTGTTCACAGAAATATGACGCAGTAACTTCTGGCGTGCCCCCCTGAGACCCCTAAAGCCCTGCGCAAAATTTAGGCAAAATCGGACCAAAGGGACAAAAGTTAAATCGAAACCCCCTGGCCGCCCATAACGCCCACCCCTTGAGGCTCTGGGGAACTTGGACACCATTTACAAAAAATTTTGTCAATATCCCCTGGGCGCCAACGACGCCCCACAGAAAGTGAAAATGACGAATGATAGTACATTGGAACGCCCTGTACACTGCAGACTCAACTGTCATTGGTACTGATTAAATAAATATCCGATTGGGATGCTTAACCGGGACTGCCGCAGTTTCTGTTCCACATTCAACGCACGCTGCCCGCGATTAATCAGATAGACCACATTCCTCTCTCGCAAAATATGCTTGCACACAGCAATGTACACTGTTATCATATTAAAGTCCACCACCCACAGACGGCCTGCAAATTTTCCCTACCAAAAAATTTTGCTCGGATATGGGAACCTGCGCCATATAGAACATGTAGTAACCGGTTGAAACCGCACCAGTCTCCATCTCCAACGGAGAGGAGATTGCGTCAACAAGCATAAGCATCGCGTAAGTATTGATCTCTGCCTCAAGGGGGAGATACCTGAAAACAGAATCTTAAAATTGTTCTTACATGGGTTCTCCCACGCATCCGTTCCTCCGCATCATGGCCATTCACCACCGTCGAGATTTTCCTCATTTCGCAGACTTTCACGGCCCGAATTAAGATATCTTCAGTAGTCTTTTCTCCGTCATCCGTCACCTTGACCACGTCACTCAGTTCCGTCTGTTCGCCCTGCCCACTGACCGATAGCATGTGTTTCACTCGTTCGCGACAGCTCTCCCGCTTGTAAATCACCACACTTTTCCGCAGGACATTGACAATCTTGGAATAGATGATCAGGGCGACCACGAGGGGAGTGACGTAAAATAGGCAAAGGTCAGCGGTGAAGTAGTAAAAGTACTGCTTCTGGGACAAGCGAAAGTCGCACTGTGACCGGCCCGAACCGTCAACCTTGAGCTTTGTCAGGACGAGCCAGGGGGCGCAATAGCAGATGGCGAAGAGCCACAGGGCCGCGATGATCCGGTTGCTGCGCTTGATCGTGCAAAAACGCTGCGAGATCAACGGCCGACAGATGGCGATGTAAATTTCCAGGGAGAAGCCCAGAATACTGGAAACACAGTAACAATGCATTGCAATCGATTGATATACTCTGTACTAGTGCTCTGCACTGCAAGCGGCGCTGCAGTGCAGTGCAGCGGTTTAAACGGCTCTGCACTGCGGGTGCAGTGCGGTTTGCAGCGCGGATCGTTCTATGCAGTGCAGTGCAGCGTTCTGGAATTTAGCTAATAACACCTAAAAAATAGCTATAGACTAAAATACCTTGACAGTTATTGATATAATACAGTTTGGTATGTATTTTAATTACGTTTAAGACAAGATATCTGTCTTTTTAACGGTTCTTTTTATTACGCTGCAGTATGCTACAAACCGCGCTGCACTGCTCTGTAAGCTGCACCGCACTGCAGCGCAGCGCATCGCGGTTCGGACCGCTGCACTGCAGCTGCAGCGCGGTTTGCGGTTACATTTTTGGCCATGCAGTGCAGCGCAGCGCGTATTATTGACGCTGCGCAGGCCACTACTCTGTACTTACATTGCTTGGGGTCGGTCACAGAGCTAACACTAATACAGCTTCCATATTCATTTCCGGGTTAGCAGGATTCGAGACCATCTCAATGAAATAAAACATATTGGCCAATACAAGCAAAAAATTTTCTGCAGAAAATCAGGAAGTTTTAGTGTTCACCATACTTACCTATGGTTGATTAACATGGTTGACTTGATTGACTTGATCTACTGTTTGCATGGATCCCACTAGTGCAAAATTCAACTTCTTCCAACTATTTTAATCTGCTCAAGTGAGCTATTACAAGTGCAATCTTTGATTCTAAATCGAATGGCGTTCGCAGATTTATATTTTAATGTCAGACAACTGAGATAATGCGCGTCAAGTTTGGCCGGGATGAAGTATTCTGAACTTTCGATCTCCATATCTCAGTTCCCTGACATGAAAATCTAAATCAGCCAACGCCATTCACTGACGTCATCGGCCGATTTCTACCCGTCCGTCTCATGCTGGGATACGTGTGACTGATGCTACATAATTGAACTCGACTGATGACGTCAATGTCATCGTGGTGGTTTGACTGTACAGTATTTGCATCTTATAATCAATTGATGTTTTTAATGTTTTATAATTTCCGTTTGAAATCATTAATGCCTCAACTCAGAAAAACTTTAAAGATATTATATTTTAAAACCAAATATAACGGATTTCACTACACGCCCCCTTGTATGATAATTTGATGTATAAGGGTTCTCTGAAATTGGTTACGAGTACCCACGGACGCGGAAGTTAGCTGCATTCACGTTGCCGAGAAAATTGGATCGCGGAAGTCATCCTTTGTGTAATACGCAGTACTCCCAGTGACATGTGAGATCGATTCTGTTCGATATTCAGGCTGTATTACTTTGACCGAGATCCAATTACGTAATTGGCATTATCAAGGCTACCGGTATTCACCAGTGTATTAAATTAACCGCCTTCATATATAACTGTCAAACTGCAATATACAGACTGCGCAGAGTAGTCATAGTCTATACCATATAAATAATGCGGCCACCTAATGACGGGTAGCATCATCGATGCTAGATTGCTAATACATAATGACCGCTGGTTCAAACACGCTTAAAAATTTCATGCAACGCATGCTGACCAGGAATGGGTATGCGGGCCGAACCAATTACCGCGCCAGGAGTACTATGTGAATTGTGAAGCTTGATGAAAATGCAGCCTCAAGGGAGTGTATCTGTTTATCTCTCCGCTACTGCGGCCGGAGCAGGCAGGACGCACCATTGCAGTGCCATGACAAATTTCATACCCCAAAGGGCATACCCGTAAACCCTTCTTTCTCCAACACAATAATCAGGAGGACTGTATGGTAGAGGACCGGTAATAATCGGTCTCGGCGCTCACAGTAAAATGCATTCGTCTACTTGCAGCCAATTCGAGTAGTACAAGGATTGGTGACCAATTCCAGACAGCGTGCTTTGACTCCGAATAACTGTTTCACATCTCGAATGATTCAACCCAAACTGAGATAAATCGAACGATAAGAATTTGAACAAATAGCAGAATCCCACAAAGTGCGAGTTTTCAACTTGAAAATGATGAAATTGTTCGCCTCAAACAACAAAAAACAAACTAGGGGCGGATATTTGAGATGGACTTTTTCGCGTTTTCGGATATTTAAACTTCGAAAACTACACCTTTCTTGATTTCTGAATTTTTGTTGTAATTATTCCCGTTGGATTAAGGCCTGTGTGAGCTGAATCAGATCAGAAATGAAGAAGCAGGCATAAAAATGTCCGGAATTGGGAGTCAAAACAGGCTGTCGGGAATTGGTCGCCAATCCTTGTATTGTATGTATGGTATATTTTTACCCGCTTATTATATACTGTACCTAATGCTTCCGGCGTTGATGCCGAGGAAATTGATGAAGATAAAGAGGGAGCAGGATGCCTGGTCAGCCATCCAACGCCGTCCGATGTGGTGAAAAACGACGGCCTCG
>JBBQQG010000082.1:0-3417 GCA_038216175.1 Saccharimonadales bacterium (SeqCode) | reverse complement strand
AGTTTTCAACTTGAAAATGATGAAATTGTTCGTCTCAAAAAACAAAAAACAAACGGGGGGCTGATATTTGAGATGGATTTTTTCGCGTTTCCGGATATTTAAACTTCGAAAACTATACTTTTCTTGATTTCCGAATTTGTCTGTGATTATTCCCGTTCGATTGTGGCTGAATCAGATCGGAAATGAAGAAGCAGGCATAAAAAATGTCCGGAATTGGGAGTTGAAATACGCTGTCCGGAATTGGGTGCCAATCCTTGTACCTGTGTTGTCAGTTGGAGAGAAACAAATTGGGTAGTCTCAGGTTCAAATGCAGTACGTAAAAGCAGCACGGCATGACATTTTTATAACTGATGGGATGTTACGAACTTTGAGCGTCTCGCTGGGGATGGCCGAGCTATCGTACGGAAAATTAGCGCATTTTACACATTTCGAGGCAAAAACCAGTGGAAATGTCTTCGGTGTCCATGATTAATTCTTTTCTTACGCTGCAGTTTATCTCTCCTGTCAGCGCCACACGATCGCAACCTGATGCGCATCTCCACGGGAAAGAACCGCCCCTGCGACCTCATCAACCGCGACATTGTACTCCGCTTCACCCGGACCTTCCTGCTGCGCTGGTTTCCATCCGTCCTCGTTGTCCTCGTCTGCCAAGCACTGCTGCTCAGTGAAGCCTGCCGCGACGGTTCGCTGACCTGTTACCCCGTGCTGCCGCACCTGAGCCACCCCAAATCGACCCTCCGACTCGCGCAGAACTTTGCCGCCGTCCTGGTGGTCCTCTACTTTAGCGTCATCTCCATGGGCTACGGCAATAGCAAGCCGGGCTTCTGGAAGTACTCCCCGCTGAAGAATAAGTTTTGGATCCTGGCCGTGTCCGTGGCCTGGATCCTGCAGTTGGTGTACTTCTTTTCCGATGTCCCGCTGAACCGACTGACGAGCGGCCGTAATTCGACCATTGTGACGGCGGTGGAGGATGTGAGTTTGGATTTGGAGGGGATTTCGGGTGTGGCTGTTGTTCCGTACTGGGTGTGGCTGGTGGGCTTTCTGTGGCCGTTTTTTCTCTTGCCCCTGAATGAGTTGATTAAGAAATTCGAACTGGCCGAGTTGGATAAGCAGCAGAAGAGGGCACGCTTGCAGTTTGGCACTAAGCTCGGCATGAATTCCCCGTTTTGATGTGAAATTGTTTTCGTTTCCTTGTTTTTATATTTTAGCTAATGTGGCCAAAAGTTTTTTGTTTTGTTTTTTACATTCCTTTGTGTCGTACATGAATTTTACTGTACAAGGATGAGCACCCAATTCTGGACAGGGTGTTTTGACTCCGAATTCTGGACATTTTTTATGCCTGCTTCTTCATTTCTGACCAGATTCAGCACAACACTGGCCTTAATCCAACGGGAATAATTACAGACAAATTCAGACATCAAGAAAGGTATAGTTTTCGAAGTTTAAATAGCCGAAACGGGAATAATTACATACAATTTCCGAAATCCAGAAAGGTATAGTTTTCGAAGGTTCAATATCCGGAAACGCGAAAAAGTCCATCTCAAATATCCGTCCCCCGTTTTTGTTTTGTTTTTGAGACGAACAATTTCATCATTTTCAAGTTGAAAACTCGCGCACTTTGTGGGATTCTGCAAATTCTTCGAATTCTCATCGTTCGATTTATATCTGTTTGGGTTGAATCAGTTGAGAAGTGAAACAGTTATTCATGTCCGGAATTGGGAGTCAAAAAACGCTGTCCGGAATTGGGTGAAAATCCTTGTACTGTGTATGGGCGTTGTCAGTGTTGAAATTTTCTTCCAAACCGTTTCCCCGAAATTACTCGAGTTGCTGCACATTTAAAATCATGTGTTTGAATTCGAATAAGTAGGTATTGCATCCGTCGAGGCCTCGCTCAAATTTCTTTGCCTGATAAAAATCGTCCGAACTCGCACTGATACACACGGCTGCGCCAACACTTGTACTGGCTGTTGAACGTGCGTCCTAAAGATACTAGTACTATCATTATTCTCCGTCGTTTTTATCCCCTTCTTAATTCATTTTATCGAAAATTCATTGACTCAACGTTTCTGCATATGTTTCGGTTCCGACTTGTCCGTTTTTTTCAACATCGACCATTTGCAATTAGGACAAGCATAACTATATCCCAATAGAGTCTTATCGCAGAGGGCCGATACGCGGTACGGTGAACGATGAACGATGTCGTATCGCAGCGTATATCGTATCGTCTGCGCTTTCTCTGTTCGCAGACACACTCCTTACCCAATGCACGATGAATCCCGCCGAAACACGTTAATGCAGCACAGCGGTTCATTCACTTTATTCCCATTTGAAACTGCATTTCAAAATCCCCAGATAGTTTTATTTGGCGTGAACACGAGTATCTGATAAACCACTGAATCTCCACTGATGTTTGTTATTTAATTCTGATACACAAATCAAACAATCAATCGAGGAGTATGTGCAAGTATAGCGGAACGGCCGCCATACAAACGGGGCGGGTATTATAAAAATGCCCGAAAAGCTTCCTTGGCAAGATTGATCTTTTTAATGAAAATATTTGAGTTCCAGTACCCTAAACGATACAAATTGAAAGAAACAGGTGCTTTTATTAATTTCCGCCAAGTCTAGTAGCTAAAACCTCGAAGTTTCACCTGGGGAAAAATTAAAGTTGACGCAGTCCGTGAAAAAAGAAGCAGAAAATGGCTGCTGTAAAACTCGCGTTTCTTCTCGTTTTGCCCGTCGATTTTCACAAACTTTGTATGAAATGGAAGATAATTGAAAATTCTATTGGAATCGGTATCACAAGTTCAACTGAAATTAGGAGAACACATACAAAAATAGGATCGAAGGGCATGACGACAGAACTACGTCTCTATCGTAAAGCACGGTACGGGATCAACGATATAGGCTTAGCCCGACTCCGTTCGGAGTTCATTCGAGGCAATCACGTGACCGTACCGTGTATCGTATCGCGTATCGGCGTTGCGCGAACACATTCTAATAACCTCCCATCCCCGATCCGTTTTCGTCATGTATCGTGGGCTTCCTTTTCAGCAGGGGATGTACGTAAGTAATGGCAGTTTGTAATGGCTTTTCTCCGCTTTTCTCCGCTCTTCTCGATAAAAACAAGCCAATGACATGGAAGTGATAAAAGAAATCATCGAAAATTCAGAAGCACCGATGCATTATCTGTAACGAAAGTTCTGTTTGCAGTACATTGGGCACTAAATTCATTTCCTGGTCCACAGTAACACAGCAGTACTGATGGCTAATTTCGAGTGTGGCTATCGATAACTTATGCACCGCCACTAAGCGCGTAGCTTAATTGTCATTAACAAAGCGTTTCAGGTACGCTATATGCAACTATTAAATGAAGGCCGTTAAAGTGTCCACTGGCCTTTTGTGCGCGATACGTAT
>JBBQQG010000081.1:0-4358 GCA_038216175.1 Saccharimonadales bacterium (SeqCode) | reverse complement strand
TTAGTTAGTTAGTTTAGTTAGTTAGTTAGTTAGTTAGTTAGTTTAGTTAGTTAGTTTAGTTAGTTAATTTAGTTAGTTAGTTAGTTAGTTAGTTAGTTAATTAGTTTAGTTAGTTAGTTTAGTTAGTTAGTTTAGTTAGTTAGTTAGTTAGTTAGTTAGTTTAGTTAGTTAGTTAGTTAGTTTAGTTAGTTAGTTAGTTAGATAGTTAGTTAGTTAGTTTACGCGTGGCGTGCAATGAAAAGTGTAACCTCATGCAAATAATGTTTGGCAATGAAATGCAATCTAACGATATCTAACGTTACACAATGTAATCTAGTGTAATGTAATGTAATGTATAATGTTTCGTTAAAATAGGTACAAACAGCATATTTTCCCACCTTATCAGACAAACGGATAAAGAGCCACGACCGCACCAGCAACATCATCATTGCCAGCACAAACATCCCACCCGCCCCTCCACCGGCCTTTACGTTGACGTCCTCCCCGAAATACCATCCGATTCCCGTGGCGTTCCAGCGTTCGATCAGGCCTCCAATCCACAAGACATCATCCACGTAAAGGGCCAGCGTCAATATTGACACTCCACTGGCGGCGTCAAGGCTGCGCAGGCTTCGACTTACAGCCGCGTGTGCCTGCAAACACGCCACGGCTTCCGCCATGTCCGGCTTACTGCCGCGCCACGGCGACGACGCCTCCATGTTTGCGGCTAATCTCCCTAAACCGTTTCCCGCAACGAACAGCACGATGCACAGGACAGTTTGAAGAACGTAAACGGATAGCTTGTTGATAAAACTGACAATTTTTATCACGCTGGCCACGGTGTAAAGGTCAATTTGCGTGGATGAAAAGGGCCAGTTTTCCATCAAGTATTTGGAAAGGTCGCCAATTGAAGAAGGTTGAAGAGAGCCAAAATAGAATTCCACAACAAATAATGCGATCAAAGAGGCAGCAATTAGCAATGCAAAGAACAAAGAAATAGACTTGGTTGAATGGCTCAAAAATGGCTGAATCAAATTCCCGATATGATTCGTTTCCCGGAGGATGGATTTAGCATGGAACAACATAATGATGGACATTGTTGCAGCCAAAATAGCGCTGTGAACCAGAAGGATTGCTGCCAGATTGGGTCGGGGTTGACCTTTTATGGCCGGTGCCTGTAATATTGATGCTGTTTGCGGGATTAAGTAGAGGGATAGATGAGCAATGTGGCAGGCGAGGCAGGTGAGGAAAATGAGGTATAAAAATGTGAGTTTAATGACCTTTGTACATGATGAGGAAGTGCGGGACCGAATAGTTGTGGTGGTGGGAAGCAGCCCGGTGAGTTGGAGGGCGAGGTACCATGGCTGCAGGGTTGCGGTGAGAAAAGTGTGCGAGGAATCGGTTTGAGCGGGCAAGACCGTCTCGGCTGGCATGTCTGACCAAGCTGCTATCACCGTCATTTATATACTGTAGATTCAGAATAGATATACAATATAATATGTACCGTAACTGTATATAGTACAGTAATGTTATTACGATAGTAAAACGTGAACAAACTCCGAATCAACTGTGCTGAAGTCATGAATCAGTTAAGTCGTAATGCAATTATTACATTACAAAATAAGCACTTGCGTCTATGCTAAAAGGGGAAGATACATAAAATTGTTAACAGGGAAATATTGGTGATGAAGTGCCGTTTAATCATCGTGCGGTGCAGTCGTATGCATATAGCGAACCGGAAGTGGTGGTGGTCTATTGTAACTGCTACAGTACAGACAAACACTCGGGCTCTTAGCTGGATCAGGCAATAACGGACAAAAATGATGTGTTATTATATTTCCAGTAAAGGGAGTATACGGTAACAGATGAGTAAATATTGGTGGAAAATGGATTCTCGTCTTGCAAAACGACAGGTGTATCGACGCGTCATGGGGACCAACCGGTAGAAATTGCAAAGTTCGCAAAGGTGCACTTTAAAAAAATTATTTTATTTTTGACGTTATGTAATAGCGGGATTATGACTTCCTGTGTCTTTCTATCGTCTTGTTACATTCGCTACAACTTTCGCTGCATAATTGGACCGCTACCCTTGCTGTACACAGTGTACGGATATACATATATCGTATATATAATTCACACAATATTTATTTTGTATTTTAAATATATTTATAAATATATATACGTATAATGGACACAATATTTATTTTATATTGTACATATATTGTAGAGTGCTTTGATTACTGTTGGTGCACAATAGTCTCATATATTTATAAAAGTTTTTTTTAATCGGCGGCAAAGGATACTGTACTTTGCGTACATCACTTTATATACTGTGAAATGATGCATAATATTGCATATTGATGCACAACACTATAAATATTATTCACAGTGATACGTTCCATTAATTTAAGACATACTACTGTGTACAGTTCTACAATGAGAAGCAAAGGATACATACATCACAATTCACTAATAAGCGTATTTATGGAGCAGTAAACTGTAATGATACTAGTACATATCATGGGTACCCACTTCTACACAATACGTATTAGTACTACAGTAGGCGCTCCCATAAGTAGCCGGTCTTTTTCGCGCCGCGTTTCCGACAAGATATAAGGACATCATCGTAGTGGTCCCTGACTTTTTCTCAATTTTTTTCTTAATTTAAGGTATGAACGCGGATTGCCCAGCATCATCCAGAAAAAAGCGCAGCGCGAAAAAGACCGGCGACTACTTATGGGAGCTGCTACTGTACTATGTAGTTCCTACTACCTACAAGTACCTGATACCACTAGGCATTACTAACATAAGCGTTACTAAACATGGCAAAACATTATTAACCTTTTTTCTTATTACTAAATATTACTGTACTATACGTACATTACGAAAGTTACTAGACATTGCTATTAATTAGTAAACATGACTATATATTATTAAACATTACCGCACATTATAATTACACACTTTGATTTCTTATTCTGTCTACTGTATACCAGGTACCACCGCATCATCAGAAACACACTATAAATTACTCCACATTTCAAGAGCGCCGCTTATCACATTCCACCTGCAGCTTCTCCGTCTCCTGCTCCACCCGAAACAGCAAACCCTACAAGGCCTGATTCTCCCTCACGCTCATCTTCAAACTCCTCCTTACCGCGTCCCCATTAGGGATGGACTTTCTCTTGACCGTTTCCATGCTGCCCGGCGGGGACATCCTCAGCACCGTGGTCATGACAGTGCGGTCCGTGAGAAAGTCCGGATAGCGAGCCGCCCGGGCCGTCGCCAGCCCCGTCAAGGGGATTGGGCCTTTTCCCGCGGACCGGCCGGCCATGCACAGGGCACCACGGTGGGCGGGAGCATGCCGTCGGATTTCACGCGGTACAGCTGAAATTTCCGGGGATCCGGCTTGAGCGGGGCCCGTTGGCAGTGTTTCGTACGCAGGACAAAGACGGCTTTCTGGGTGAGGAGACAGCTGGCGACGCTGGTCTTTGTGGCGAGCTGTGAGCCGGAAAGAATGGCAATTTGGCGAGCTCCGGCCGCCTGCCAGAGCCAGTCCAGGCCTTCCATGACGTCCTTGTCCATGGAGAGGGTGGCGCGGCATGCCTTGGTGTGCATTCTCAAGTCTGGCTTGCTGGTCCCTATAAAAAATTACACCAATTATAGAGCGATACAACCATTTCGTAATGGTATAATAAGTACAGTAAGTAGTTATATACAATTTCCTGTGGATTTTGAAGATAATAGCTATTCGACTACTATGTCGATAGACCTTGCTGCATGTACTAGATCGTAATCGTAACATACGTAGATTGTTTGATTTAATAATTTCGTTATAAATAGTGTGGGTGTAAGATAAGTTGTACAGGTGACTGAATGATACATGTATTGTGCGGCAATATGCACACATTGGTATGCAACAAAGTACTAGTTAAACAATCCAGATGGAGCTAGCGTAATCCGGGTTGTATTACATTCATCTGTTTCCGGTATGCAAATACCGACACACGGATCCAATGGGTATAATACTAGCATCCTATTCTACTTAAATATAATAATGACGTCGATTTACACAGTAATAAGTTTAATTAAGTAAAAACAGAGAAAGTAAATATTTGGAAGTGTATGACAAACTACAGCAGTTGCGTGCAGAGCTAATGACGTTCATTAATTGTTTAATACTCAATTTGTTGTAGTATCAAATGGTTCAGACACACTGGTAGTTAAACACCCATTACTAACACTAAGTGTTAAAAGTCGTTTATCAATATGCCCCCAACTTTTATTACACTCGTGTATAATACTACTGCAAGTAAGAATACGCATCACAATTAATATAACTCTAACCACTACCCACTAATAACAGTGATTTTGGTAAT
>JBBQQG010000080.1:0-2301 GCA_038216175.1 Saccharimonadales bacterium (SeqCode) | reverse complement strand
TCCGAACACGAAGATCGTTTTCCGCATCAGGTCCGGGTCAAACTGTATCGCGGCCCATTCAAGGCATCTTCCAACCACTGCCGAGCAGCACGTACGATAGATACGAAAGGTCCTCTGGATTGCCATTGGACGACAACGTGTCGGCGACGAGCTTTGTCAATCTCGCGCGCAAGTCTGGAGCCACCACGAGCGCAACTTCGACGGCAACGCAAAAGCTACTCTCCGTCAACAGTTCCTGGTCCGACGTTGCCTCCTGCCACAGCCTGTCGCACAGGAACTGGCTTGCATCGAGGGTGAGGTCACCTTCCCGCCCGCGCAGCACTCGCAGTCGATGAAATTCGAGCGAAGTCGGCACGCGCCGTCGCCACGACACGCTTTGGGCACCCACGGAGAGCAGCTCCTCTAACATGGCATGATTAATAGGCCCCAGATCGAGTTGGACACGGTCGAGAGCACGCAACTCTTGGTGGCGCACCTCGTGCTGCGCGAACAGGCGGACGAGCTCATCCCATGTGCTAGGCGCATCCTGCACGGCCCCGAAGTACACATTGGCTTCATCGCGAATCGCGGGCACCTCGGATCGGAGGTCTTGGACCGTGACTGCGTGCTCGGCGACCAGATATCGGGTGGCCGATGCCCACGCGGCAATCAGGAAATCGCGCTCTTGATCCATGTCGTCGTCAGAGAGCGATACTGGTTTGGTCCAGCTCGCAGAGAGTTCTGCGACGAGGCGAGGCTGATAGACCGCGAGTGCGTCGATTCGCCGCTCTACGAGCGAGAATCGGACGGCGGGCCCATTGCATCCACTCGCGAAAGCCGATCCCGTCAGGCCACGGACGGTCTTACGGACTGAGCTTTCTGCCCCCACAGCCGTTGCGAGCAGTTCCCAGTACCCATCATCGCGTGATGCCAGAAATGCTCTGAAATCGGATGTCTCCATGGTTGCACTCAATAGTGAATCTCGATGCGCACCGAGTGTTTCGCCGCATCACCTACGCCGCGTGTGACCTTCCCGACGGTTCCACCCAGTTCTGTCGCCGCCGACCTGAGCACATTCTCGATCACATCAGTACTTGTCTCCGATTTCTGTAGGACATTTGGGGCGTTGAGTATCGTTGGACGGCTCATACCAGCAGCTCGAAGCGAGTCTGCCAACATTTCACCACCGCTGCCCGCTGGAGCCATGGTTCCTCTGCGTATTCCATCGACGGACACTTCGGATCCGCGCAACGTGAATGAAGCTTCACCGCCACCAGCCCACTCGTACCAGTGCATTCCAAACTCGTCAACGCGGCCCGACACGGCCGGACGAACTGCCGCCTCCAGCGCCCGCGCCTCTGCTTTGCCGCGTCTCAGCCACTTCCTGAACCGACCCCAGAGCTTGAGCATCGCCCCAGGTGCGACCCACGAGAGGATCGTGCCCGCGATGTAGAGGGCCTGCGCGAACCAGCCCGAGAGTCCGCTCGAGCCCCCGCCGCGGACGCCGCGATCGCCGCCGCCTTCGCCCTTGTTCGTGAAGGCGAAGTTCGTCGCGGCCGCCAGGTCGGTCAGCGCGTCGAGAAGGTCGGGGTCACGCTCGGACGTCCCCGCCGGTCTCCCCTCGAGACTGCCTTCGACCTGACCCTCGCGAACGCCGCCCTCGACGCCGAGCACCGATCCGCCCTTGATGCTGCCTCGAGTGGCCTCGCCCGTCACTCTGGTATCGGGCGTCTCACCGTCGAGCACTCCGTTCGGATCTTCACCGTTCGACGTCAGTCCCGGTGGGGCCGGCGAGCCGATCACCGAGGGCGGAAGATCGTTGACGCCTGCGGTGCTCGTCCCGGTCCCGCTCTCGCCGGAGCCGACCGAGCCCGTCGCCGGCCGACCCGTCCCGTTAGCGCCGAGTGATCCGCCTGCCACGCCGCCCAGTGCAGCGCCGAGGACGCCGCCGAGCGTGCCGCCAGGCACGCCCCCGGGAGCCCCACCGAGCGGGCCCCCACGAATTCCGCCGAGCGCGCCGCCGATCACGCTCGGCCGAGCATCGGTACCGACCTGGTCCTTCCCTTGCGGAGGCGTGCGTGGCGCCTGCTGCTGCGCGTGACGAACACCATCACCCGTCGGCTGAACGGTCGGGCTCAGTGCGGCAACGGCGGGGTCCGAATCGGTACCTCCACCCGCCGCGCCCGAGCCGCTCACGACTGTGCCCGTACCGTCGCCGTCGTCCACGCCGGCACCACTGCCAGTCCCAGCGCCAAGGTCACCTTCGACGAGCGCGCCCGCGAGTCCGAGCCCATCGCTGTCGGTCTCGCTCCTCTTGATCCG